>DASSAD010000001.1:0-12757 GCA_035685725.1 Amycolatopsis sp.
GCGTTGGCTAGCCCGCCCGCGGGTCCGGCACCTTGTCTGCTTGGTGCCGGACCCGCCGGTCGGCCAGCGCGTCGTGGCAGTCGAGGACGAAGGCGCCGAACGCCATCGCCAGCAGGATCGCGATTCCCGCCAGCGCCCCGATCCATGTGAAGATGACCGCGACCATCGGTGTGACTCCTCCCTGGTAAGGGTGGTTTCTCCGCTTTCACCAGGGTGAGCGTTACGACGTAGTGACGGTATCGGCCGATTGGTTGACGGTTTTTGCGCGAGGTCAGCCATTCGGCCGACCCGTATGTCTACAGCTTGCGCAGACGGACTCGATTGATCGAGTGGTCGGCGTCCTTCCGGAGCACCAGGGTCGCCCGGGGCCGGGTGGGGCGGATGTTCTCCACCAGGTTCGGCTCGTTGATCGTCTGCCACAGGTGTCGGGCCTCGGCACGGGCCTCGTCGTCCGGCAGCCCGGCGTAGTGGTGGAAGTGTGAGGCGGGGTCGGAAAAGGCCGTCTGTCGCAGTTTGAGGAACCGCTCGACGTACCAGTGCTCGATGTCTTCGGTGTGCGCGTCGACGTAGATGGAGAAATCGAACATGTCGGCGACGGTGAGCCGCGGGCCCGTCTGCAACACGTTCAGACCCTCGATGATCAGGATGTCCGGCTGCCGGACGACCTGCTCCTCGCCGGGGACGATGTCGTAGGCCAGGTGCGAATACACCGGCGCGCTGACCTCGTCCGCGCCGGACTTCACCTCGGTGACGAATCGCAGCAGCGCCCGCCGGTCGTAGCTTTCCGGGAATCCCTTGCGGTGCATGATGCCGCGCCGCACCAGTTCGTCCCGGGGATGGAGAAACCCGTCCGTGGTCACCAGATCGACCCGGGGGTGATCCGGCCAGCGGGCGAGCAGGGTGCGCAGCAGGCGCGCGGTGGTCGACTTGCCCACCGCGACACTGCCCGCGAGTCCGATGATGAACGGGACCTTCGTGCGACGGCATTCGTCACCGAGAAAGGTCGTGGTCGCCTCGTGTAGCCGCTGTCGCGCCGCGACCTGAAGGTTGATCAACCGGGAAAGCGGCAGGTAGACATCGGCGACCTCGGCCAGGTCGACCTGGTCCCCGAGACCCCGCAGCCGTTGCAGTTCGTCCTCGGTGAGCGGGAGAGGCGTGTTGCGCCGTAATTCCCGCCATTGCTCTCGCTGTAGCTCGACATAGGGGCTGACCTGGAGAACTCGCGGCATTCCCACACTCCTTGCCCGTCGCTGGGCCGGCGTACACATCCTGCCAACGCACTACAACCGTAGGCCGTACCCAAGGTGAAAGCGCTGTGACTTCTTACACTGCGGTGGCGAGGCTGGACGCCGATGCCGAGCGCGGTGACGACGGCGCGGGCCCCCTACCGCCCCCCGAAGACCTCGGTCCAGGCGACCGCGACCTGTCGCGCGCAGGTTTGCGGTGCCACGCCACCGATGCCGGTGCCGAGGCCGGGCATCGCGATCGTGCGGATCACCCGGCGAAGCGGGATGCCCTGTTCGAGCCTGCCGTCCCGCCAGAGCAGGAACACCGCGCGCGCGGCGAGGTAGGGGTGCACGGTACCGCCCGGTAGCCGCTGAGCGGGCTCCCGCATCGTCGGCGCGCTGATCAGCCATGCCGGGGCGGGCTCACCGGTCGGCACCACGAGCGCCTGGCCGATCGGCAGTTCCCCACCGTGATAGGCGAGTACCGCGCTGCGCACGTTCTGTTCCACTTCGGGGAACGCCTGTGCGTACAGCGCATCGACGCCGCCGCGCATCCAGCCGTAGGAGTTGGCCGGACTCACCACGGCATCGGCGCCGATATCGAGCACCGATCCCCGATGCACACCGACCGGGCCCTCGACCGTGTCGACGACGGTTCGCCAGGCGCCGGCCATGGCCGTGTCGAGGGCGCATAACACCAGGTCAGGGAAGTGTGGTGAGACCCGGTCGCAGGTCCCGTGGCGGGCGGTCTCCGTGCCCGATTCGGCGGTCACCCCTATACCATGCCAAACAACGTCGGCGGGCCCAACAGCGAGATCCACGCGATGCCTGAACAGACCAGCGGGCGTGCGGCGGCGGGCCGAATCGGCTGGTCCATCCGAGCGTGCGCTTCCCGCGGCACGGCCTAGGCTGACCTGGTGTCACGGATCGCATATTTCGGCCCCGAGGGGACCTTCACCGAGCAGGCGGCCCGCTCGCTGGCGGGTGGCGAGGAACTGATTCCGGTCGAGACCATCCCGCTCGCGCTTTCGGCTGTGCGCAAGGGAGAAGTCGACGCCGCCTGTGTCCCGGTGGAGAACTCGGTGGAGGGCGCGGTCCCGGCGACCCTCGACGGACTGGCCGAGCAGGAGCCGTTGGTCGCGGTCGCCGAAGCGTTGCTGCCGGTGCATTTCAGCGTGCTCACTCGGCCGGACGCGCGGGAGATCCGCACGGTCGCGAGTCATCCGCACGCCCTCGCCCAGGTGCGGCTGTGGCTGGAGGCGAACCTGCCCGGTGCCCGCCCGGTCGCGAGCGCGTCGACCGCCGCGGCCGCGGTGGCCGTGCAGGCCGGCGAGTTCGACGCGGCCGTCACCGCGCCGGTCGCGGTCCAGCACTATCCGTTGCACGTGCTGGCCTCGGAAGTGGCCGACGTCCGGGACGCGCGCACCCGCTTCCTGCTGGTTCGCAAGCCCGTCCATCCGTTGCCCGAGCCCACCGGCGCCGACCGCACCTCGATCGTCGCGGCCGCGGCCAACCGCACCGGGGCGCTCGCCGAATTGCTCACCGAACTGGCCGGCCGCGGCATCAACCTGACCCGGCTCGACGCGCGCCCCGCCCGCGGGAACTTCGGCGAGTACCGGTTCTTCATCGACTTCGAGGGGCACATCGCCGAACCGAGGATCGGCGACGCGCTGGCGGCGTTGCGGCGCCGCTGCCGCAATGTGCGGTTCCTCGGGTCGCATCCGCGCGCCGACGGGGTGCGCGCGACGATCGAGCCGTTCGCCGCCAACGACGACTTCGTCGACGCCGCGGAATGGGTCGCCGCGGTGCGCGCTGGCAAGATGGCCTAGGAACGAAATCGGCTCGGCGTGGGGCAACCGGGCCGAGGATGCTGGGGGTGTCCCGGTGGGGAGAGCGCTGTGCGGCTGTATCTGATCAGGCATGCGGAAAGCGAAGCCAATGTCCGGAAAGTTCTGGACACGGCGCTGCCCGGGCCGCCACTGACCGAGCTGGGCCGGCAGCAGGCGAAAGCGCTTGCCGACCGGTTCTCCGATCAGCGGTTCGCCGCGGTGTACGCCTCGCACGCCGTTCGTGCCCGCCAGACGGCCGAGCCGCTCGCGATGGTGAACGCCGTGGACGTGCAACTCGTCGAGGGCGTGCACGAGGTCACCGTCGGCGAGCTCGAAGGCCGCGGTGACCCGGTCGCGATCAAGACGTACCTGACCGTCGCCGGGCAATGGCTGGGGGGCGAGGTCGGTGTCGCGATGCCGGGCGGAGAGACCGGTGAGCGGGTGCGCGACCGGTTCACCACGGCCGTCGCCGAGCTGCGGGCCAAGCACGAGCCCGCCGGTCCGGACGGCGCCATCGCGCTGGTCAGCCATGGGGGAGTGATCCGGCTGGGCGCCGAATGGCTCGTCGGTGACGTCCTGCCCGAGGCTGCCGAACAGGTCCTGCTCCCGAACACCGGGGTCGTAGTGCTGGAGACCACATCGGAAGGTGGCTGGACCTGTCTGAGATGGCTTGACGCGCGTTCTGGTTGAGGTAGATCTTCACCGCAGCGGGTCGTGGCCGGTAACAAAATGGCAGGTTGAGCCAACCGAGGGTATGAACCACGCGTCTCATGGGCAATTCCACCAGCACAGGGAGGCGACGATGGTGCGAAACAGGATTTCCCAGGTCGGACTGGCGGTCACCGCGGTGGCGATGGCGGCTGTGGTGTCGGCCTGCAGCCAGGGGGGTACGCCGGCCGGTCCGACGCAGGGCAGCGGTGCGGTGCCGCCCGCGCCGACGGGGAGCGTCGCGGCCTCGGCGACACCGGCTTCCGCCACGGATGACTCGTCCTCGGGTGGGACCGGATCCTCGGGTGGGACGGGGCAGGCGACCTCGGGGGGTAGCGGGTCCGCGGGCAACGGCCTGTGCAAATCCGCCGATCTCAAGCTTTCGCTGGGTGGTGGGGAGGGGGCCGCGGGCACCACCTACCAGTCCTTGATCTTCACCAACACCAGCGGTCACTCGTGCGTCATCCAGGGCTTTCCGGGTGTCTCCTACGTGGGCGGCTCGGACGGCCACCAGATCGGCCCGGCCGCCTTCCGGGACGGCACCAAGGGCGCGCCGGTCACGCTCGCCACGGGCCAAAGCGCCTACGCCACGGTCGGGTTCGTGGACGTCCAGAACTTCGACACGATGACCTGCCAGCCACAGGCGGTCAAGGGCCTGCGGGTGTACCCGCCGCAGGAGACGGCGTCGATGTACATCGACGATCCGACCACGGGCTGTGGCAACAACCAGCTGCCCGGAAACCAGCTCACCGTGAACACGATCCAGCCGGGCACCGGCGGCAAGTAGGCCCGGTCCCACGAGCACCCGCGGCGCCGGTTCCCGACAGGGGAGTCCGGCGTCGCTTCATGCCCGGACCACCGCGGCCGTCGTGCCGATGCCGAACGGTTCTTCAGCCCCAGCCGAGATCGTGCAGGCGGGTGTCATCGATCCCGAAGTGGTGCGCGATCTCGTGCACCACGGTGATCAGCACCTCTTCCACGACCTGGTTCTCGTTGTCGCACATGGCCAGGATGGGACTCCGGTAGATGGAGATCCGGTCGGGCAGCACACCGCCGTAGGCGGAGGTGCGCTCGGTCAGCGCGACCCCGTGATACAGGCCGAGGATTTCGGGAGCCTGGTCGTTGTGGTCCTCCACGAGCACGACCACGTTGTCCATCGCCTCGGCGAACTCGGCCGGCACCGCGTCGAGCGCGTCGGCGACGAGTTCGTCGAAGTGACCCGGGGACATCGCGACGGGCATCGGCCTAACCGCCCGCCGGCGGCTGGCCGTTCGGGGACGGCGAGCCGCCGGGCTGGGGCGCGCCCTGCGCCGATGTCTTGATGCTGCCCGTGATCGCCTGAAGACCGCTGTTGTCGGGCAGTTTCGCGCCGACCTTGCAGTTGACCAGGGTCGAGCCGGCGTCCCAGCTTTCCTGCTGGCGCGTGTCCCAGCTGACGATCAGGTTCCGCGCGGCGAGATCGAGGCCACCGGCATAGGACTGGACCGCGTTGTTGCACTGGGTGTCCAGCCACGTGGACTGGTCATCCTCGGTGGGGAAGTCCCCGGTGAAGTGCGTCTTGAGGTCCACCGTCGCGATGATCTCGTAGGCGTGCGGCTGGGCGCAGTCGATCGGGTTCCCCACCGACTTGTTGATCAGGGAGAGGCACGTCCCGGGAGCGAAGACCGGTGCCTGCGACTGATCGGCCGCCTTCCCGGTGACCGGCTGGAGCGCGCCGCCCGGGGCGGCCCACTGCAGCACGCACCGCATTTCGCGGTCACCGCCGGCCCAGTCGGCGGCGCTCGGCCGCAGGCCGCTGACGCTGAACTTGCCGTAGGGGTCGAGCGGTTTGCCGAGATAGGTCTGTGCGCCGTCGCTGCACTGCGACAGCGCGAGGTCCAGCCACTGGTCGGTCGTCGGTTCGGGCACGCCCGGCCCGTACTGGCCGGCGATGTTGACCACGCCGGTCACCTCGTCCAGGTGCGGCTGGTCGCACGGCACGATGTGGATGTCCGACGCGTCCGGCTGCGCCCAGAACAGGCAGCTTCCGGCGGGGGACTGGAACGCCGCCTTGGCCGCGGCCGTCCCGTCCGCGCCACCCGAGCCACCGCTACCCGAGGAGAAGGCGACGTTGAGGGACAGGGCGATGATCGCGCCGATGAAAACACCGACCATCACCAGCCGGGTGCGCAGCGTGTTTCCTTCGAGCTTGTCCGCGAGCATCGGTGTCAATAATGCATGCGTCCTGCCCTCCTGACACCCTTCGGGTGGCTAGTGTTGGTTGTGATGACCGAAAAAGACCCGTCGGAGTCACCGGACGAGAAGCCCGAACCGGGCTCGATGCGGTTCCAGGACCCGGAAAAGACCCGTCCGCGAGAGCCGACGGTCGCCGAGGCGCGTGCCCGGCGCGATCGGGAGAAGGCTCGACAGGAAGCCGAAGCGGCGCGGCTGGAGGCCGAGCGCAAGGCCGCGGGCCGCCGAAAGCTCCTGATCGGCAGCGGCGTGACGATCGGGCTCGTCGGGGTGGTGGCGGCCTGGTATCTCGTCGGTACCCCGAACGAGGTATCGGCGGTCTGCACCGACGGCACCGGCACGGTGGTCACGGACAACTACTGCGACGAGAGCTACATCACCGGCCAGCACGGCTATTTCGACTCCGGGACCGGGTTCTGGATCATCCCGCTGGCGACCGGCGGCTTCCGGCAGTACCGCTACAACTATGGCGGCACCGGGGTGCTCGGCAGTCGGGTCGCGGGCGGCAGCTACACCGCGCCGTCGGGCAACACCACGGTCAAGACCAAATCCGGGACGACGGTGCAGCGCGGCGGGTTCGGTGTCAGCGGCGGCACCGACGGCGGCAAGAGCGGGGGATCGTAAATGCGGCGAGGAACCAGTTCCCCGCGGCGGGACTGGCGGCGCATCGTCGAAGAACAGGGCCTGGTGTTCGGTACCCCGGCACGCGACGGAGCCGGGCAGGCCAGGGAGTACTGGGACGAATCGGTGCACTACGTCCTGGAGATGGACGAGGTGCTTTCGCTCGAGGCGGACGTGGAGCTGCTGCATTCGATGTGCCTGGAGGCCGTCGACAACGTCGTGCTGACCGAGCGCTACGCGGACTTCGGCATCCCGGAATGGGTGTGGCCGCACATCGCCGAGTCGTGGAAACGCCGTGACCCGCACGTCTACGGTCGCTTCGATCTTCGTTACGACGGCAGCGGCCCCGCCAGGCTGCTCGAATACAACGCGGACACGCCCACCTCCCTGCTGGAGGCGTCGGTCCTGCAATGGCACTGGAAGACCGCGGTCTTCCCCGACGACGACCAGTGGAACTCGATCCACGAGAAGCTCGTCGAACGCTGGCAGGAGATCCGCTCTCTGCTGCCCTCGGCCGAGCTGCACTTCACCTGGTCCGGCGCCGACCCGACCGGGGAAGACCACATCACCACGTCGTATCTGCAGGAGACGGCGGCGGAGGCCGGGCTCGACACGATCGGCCTCGCGATCGAGGAGATCGGCTGGGATTCCCTGCTCGAACGCTTCGTCGACCTCGAAGAAGCGCCGATGAACACCGTGGTCAAGCTTTACCCGTGGGAATGGGTGGTCGACGACGAATTCGGCCACCACGCCGCCGAGTCGTTGCCGCAGACGCTGTGGATCGAGCCGTTGTGGAAGATGCTGCTGTCCAACAAGGCACTGCTGGCGATCCTGTGGGAGAACTACCCCGGACACCCCAACCTGCTGCCCGCGTTCACCGACGATCCCGGCATCCTCACCGAGTATGTGCGCAAGCCCAAGCTGGGCCGTGAGGGCGCGAACGTGCAGATCGTGGCGCCCGGATACGAGACGATGACCTCCGGCGTCTACGGCGCCGAGGGCTACGTCTATCAGGCGTTCGATCCGCTGCCGGAGTTCGACGGGTTCCGGCCGGCGCTGGGCGCCTGGATCGTCGGCGACAGCTCGGCGGGCCTGGGCATCCGGGAGACCGCGGGCCTGGTCACCGACGACGGCGCCGCGTTCGTCCCGCACCGTATTCCGCCGTCCTGATCGCCTCTACCGTGCCGGACCTCGCCCGAGAGGGCACGGGTTCGCGCGAAAGGGTGTCCGGTTTCTCCTCGACCAGTAAGCTCACCGTTCGCCACTAGCGACTGGGAGAACCCGTGAACACGATCGCGCTGTCCGCCACGTTCGGCCACGACCTGATCAGAGGGATCGGCGCGATCCTGCTCTACGGCGTCGTGGGGCTGTTGTTGATGTTCGTCGGCTTCTACGCCATCGACTGGACCACCCCAGGCAAGCTGTCGAAACTCGTGCACCAAGGCCTGCCGAACGCCGTCATCGTCACCGCGTCGGGACTGCTGTCGATGGCGTTCATCGTGGTGGTGGCGATCTTCAACTCGGCCAACGACCTCACCGAGGGGCTCATCACCTCGCTGGTCTACGGCCTGCTGGGCATCATCGTGCAGGTGGTCGCGGTGCGGCTGCTGGAATGGGCGACTCGGATCGACGTCGGGCGCACCATCGAGCACGAACGCTTCCAGCCGGTCAGCGTCGTCGTTGCCGCGGCGCATCTGGCGCTGGGACTCGTCGTGGCCGTCGCGATCTCCTAGGCTGGGGTTGTGCGCCTGCTGAGGACACCCGAAGACCGGTTCACCGTCCTGCCCGACTTCGATTTCCCGACGCACTACGCGGACCTCGACGACCCCAAGCGCGGCATCGTGCGCGTCGCCTACGTCGAGGCCGGACCGCCGGACGGCCCGGTGGCGCTGCTCCTGCACGGCGAGCCCAGTTGGTCGTTCCTGTACCGCAAGATGCTGCCGGTACTGGCCGACGCCGGGATCCGCGCGATCGCGCCCGACCTGGTCGGCTTCGGCCGCTCCGACAAGCCGGCCGAGGTCACCGACCACACCTACGCCCGGCACGTCGAATGGATGCGCGCGCTCGCCTTCGATGCGCTCGACCTGCGTGATGTCACCCTGGTGGGCCAGGACTGGGGCGGGCTGATCGGGCTGCGGATGGTGGCCGAGAACCCGGACCGCTTCGCCCGCGTGGTCGCCGCGAACACCGCGCTGCCGACCGGTGACGAGGGCATGCCCGCGGTGTGGTGGGCCTTCCACGATGCCGTGAAGAAGGCGCCGAAGCTCGACATCGGTCGCTTCGTGCAGTCCGGCTGCAAGACGAAGCTGTCCGATGACGTCCGCGCCGCCTACGACGCACCGTTTCCCAACGAGCTGTACAAGGCGGGCCCGCGCGCCCTGCCCGGGCTGGTGCCGGTCACCCCGGACGGGCCGGGCAGCGCCGAGAACCGCCGCGCCTGGGAGGTGCTCTCGAGGCTGGACATCCCGGTGCTGTGCGCGTTCTCCGACGGCGACCCGATCACCGGTCCGCAGGCGCCGGTCTTCCAGCGGATCCTGCCGGGCGCCGCGGGGCTGACCCACCCGACCATCACGGGTGCGGGACACTTCCTCCAGGAAGACGCGGGTGGGGAACTGGGCAGGATCGTCGCCGATTTCGTACGCGGCCAGGTCCTCTCGCGCACCGCGCGGACGGACGGCTGATACGGGGTCTCAGTCGCCGGGGCAGGTTCCGCCGGTGACGGGACAGAGTATCGCGTTGTAGGGCGATTCGTGAGCGTCGAGCAGGTTTCGGTGTTCCGGCATGCGGCTGTCGCACCAGCGGGCTACGCACAGGGCGGTCACGGTCGCTGCGCCCGCAAGCTTGAGTGCGATCGCCGCAGACTGGAGTTTGGCGCCGGACACCCACGTATCCTCGACGATCAGGACATGGCCGTCGGCGATCCTGTGGCGGAAGTGCCTTGGCAGTTCGAACCTGTCCTCGCGTACCCGCCGTTGTGTATCGGTGATTCCAGGGCCGGAGTTGAGAACAACCCTGCTGTCGCGGTGATTGTTGCCGTACACGCTTCGCGCGAGTTCGACGATCGGGTGGTTGGCGCCGGGACGGCCCGCCGAGGGCACGAAGGTCACCGAACTCCACGGCGTGCCGGCGGCCTGGGCAATGCACGCGCCGTGAATATAGGTCGCGGGAAGACCATCAGCTTCATGTCGTCCAGGCATTTGGGCGCCGATGGCGATTGCTTGTACGCACGGACGGTGTATGCAGACTGGTGTATCCCGCGCTCCGCGTAGCCACGTACGTATGTGAGCGGATACACCCGGTCGGCGAGAAGGCCATTGAAGTTCGACCTCTGCTCCACGCACTGAGCGCACCACGGCGCGGTGCTCGGTCCGCGGCATGTCCGGCACGTGACGAATTCCTGAACCCGGGTGTTCCGGAAGAACCCCCCGACGCGAAGGCCCAATTCGTTCGCGATGGCGGCCGCTTCGCCATTCATTCGTGGACTCGTGCCAGCAAGGGGGTCTTTCGCTCGTATATGTTCGCCGCCGCCTCGGCCTGGGTGACGATCTCGTCATCGTTGCGCGCCCAGAAAACCCCGGGCTGGCCGATCAGGTCCCGCCCCCATTTCGTGCCGTGAACGACCGCTTCGCATCGAGTGTCGCGTGGTGGGCGGCGCTGTCGATCCCGGTCGCGAGGCCGGACACAACCGTGAGACCGCGGTCGACAAGGCCGGCGGCCACCGTTGCCGCCAGTTCCAGAGCAGGTTTCGACGCCGATCGCGATCCGACGACCGATATCGCGCGCTCGTTCGTCTTCAGTGAGCCCCGGGTGAACAGCACCGGCGGCACCTGGTGTACGTCTCGCAACTGCGGTGGGTAGTCGTCGTCGCGGAAAGTGAGGAACCGGTAATCGGCCCGCCGCCACTCCGCGATATCCCGGCTCGCTACCTGGAGCGGATCGTCGTCCTCGGCGGGGAACAACGACGGCTGGTGTTCGTTCAGCTCGTCCCACACCGCGCGAGCACTGCCCCGGTCACCGACCTCCGCGGTCAGTTCCGGCCAGGGAAGACCTCGCGGGCGCGTCCTGAGCAGCGCCACAAGCGCCGCTCGCTCTCGTTCGTCCCATGAGGTGTCCACGTCGGACACACTACGACCGACAACGCTCTGAAGCCTGCTCACCCGCGGGTTTCATCGTTTGGCGCACCACCGCATCGTAGCGAACACCAGTTCGATCGCGGTTCGTTCAGCAGGAAGACACGGGTGAGGAACCGGGAAGGATCGTCGCCGGTTTCGTGCGCGGCCAGTTCCACCGCTTACCGCCGCCCCGCGGCGACCTCGTAAATGATCTCCAAGCCGTCCTCGTCGTCCCACTGGCGGCCGACCTCGACGAAGCCGTACTGCATTGCCAGCCGATACGAGGGCAGGTTGTCCGGGCTGATACTGACCCGCGCCGTGTGGACCCGCGGTTCGTGGGCTGCACGGAGCAACAGAGCTTCCAGCGCCGCGCGGGCATAGCCCTCTCGTCGGTGCGGCGGGTCGACGGCGTAGCCGATTTCCACCCTTCCCGACGCGTCGGGAGGCCCGTGGTAGCCGGCGCGGCCGGCGGCCAGGTGCCGCTGCTCGTCCCAGATGACACCGGTGACCCAGGCGGCGCTGTCCGGATCCTCCGCGACCTGCCTGCTCCGCAGCTGCCAGACGTTCCGCCAGTCCGGGCCCGCGAAATAGGGCGAGAGAGGCACCGGGCTGACCGCGTTCGCGGCGGCCAGGTCGCCGCGGGCGAGCGCCTGGAACACCGGGCCGCTCAGCTGCACGATGCGGATGTCCGGCCGGGGACCTCGGCCGGCGGACTCCGCGGCGGGCCGCTCGGCGTTCAGGAGGTCGTGCCGTCGGCGTTGATGATGGAGAAACCGGCGTAGGCGGCCAGCGCCCCGGGGATCCGGATCGAGCCGTCAGCCTGCTGGTTCTGCTCCACCAGCGCCACCAGGGTCCGGCCGATCGGCAGGCCGGAGGCGTTGAGTGAGGCGACCGCGCCGCGTTTGCCGTCCTTGGCCTTGCCGCGGATGCCGGCGCGCCGGGTCTGGAAGGTGCCGGTGTCCGAGGCGCTGGAGATCTCCCGGTAGGTCCGCTGGCTGGGCATCCACACCTCGATGTCGTAGGTGATCTGTGCCGAGAAGCCGATGTCGCCGGCCGGCAGCTTGATCACCCGGTACGCGAGGCCGAGTTCGCGCAGCGGCACCTCCGCGTGACTGAGGATCTCCTCCAGCGCCTCGCGGGACTTCTCGGCGTCGACGAACTGGACGAGTTCGACCTTGGAGAACTCGTGCTGCCGGATGAGCCCGCGGGTGTCGCGCCCGTAGGAGCCCGCCTCCGAGCGGAAGCACGGTGTGTGCGCGGTGTAGCGCAGCGGCAGCTCGTCCAGGCTGAGGATCTCGCCGGCGTGCAGGTTGACCAGCGGCACCTCGGCGGTCGGGATGAGGAACAGCTCGCGGTCGGCGACCGCGGTGCGGAACAGGTCTTCCTCGAACTTCGGCAGCTGGCCGGTGCCCGTCATCGTCTGGCGCGTCACCAGTGACGGAAGGGAGAACTCGGTGTAGCCGTGCTCGCGCGTGTGCACGTCGAGGAAGAACTGCGCGAGCGCCCGCTGGAGCCGCGCGCCGGCGCCCTTGAACACCGCGAAGCGCGGGCCGGACAGCTTGGTCGCGCGGGTCAGGTCGAGGAACCCGGCGCGCTCGCCGAGGTCCACGTGGTCCAACGGCTCGAAGTCGAACTCCGGCACCGTGCCCCAGCTGCGCACCTGCTCGGCGTACTCCTCGGTGGCGCCGTCGGGCAGCTCGTCGAGCGGCAGGTTCGGGATGCTCAGCAGGAACTCGTTCAGCTCCGCTTCGACCTGGCGCTGCTCCTCCTCCAGCTCGCCGATGCGGATCTTGAGCTGGCGTGCCTGTTCGCGCAGGTCGGCGATTTCGTCGCCGCGGCGCGCGGCGGCCTGCACCTCCGCCGCGGCCTTCTTGGACCGGGCGCGGGCCTGGTCGCCCTCGGTGATGACCTCGGATCGCCTGCTGACCAGTTTGCCGAGGCGGTCGGTGTCCAGCACATACCCGCGGCGGCGCAGCTTCGCGGCGGCGTCGACCTCCGGGTCCAGCAACAGGCGAGGGTCATGCATACA
>DASSAD010000002.1:0-40207 GCA_035685725.1 Amycolatopsis sp.
ACGGGGGACACGCGGGTCGTCGGCGTATCCCCCGTTCCCGCGCCCGTGTCCCTTCTTCCGGTTGTTGAAGTCTCCCGTCCGGTTGTTGGGGTTTGGCGTCGGGTTGTTGGGGTCCGGGCCGAGGGGCTAGTGGAGGAGGGCGAGCAGGGCGAGGTCCGCATCGGGCGCGCCGGCCAGGCACAGGCCCGCGGGCTTGCCGTCGACCCGGAGCGAGGGCTCGACCACGGCCGGGAGCCCGGCCAGCGAAGCCAGACAGGTCAGCCGCAGCGTGCCGGCTCGCACGGTTTCGGCCCCTTCGGGCGGAAGGTCCCGGGGCAGCGCGGCAGTGCTGCTCGCCGGGAGCAGCAGTGCGGTGCCCGGCGGGATGCGCTCGCGCAGCGTTTCGCGCGCCAGCGCGAGGTTTTCCCGCGCCTCGTCGAGGATTTCGGGCCGCTCGTTCGCGTCGCGGCCGGCGGCGAAGCGCGCGGCGATCGGCGCGTCGAGGCTGCCGGGGTGGGCGTCGATCCATTTTCCGTGCGCCGCCCAGGCTTCGCCGGACTGCACCGTCCGGAAGGCCGAAACCCACGCTTCCAGACGCCCGTCGCAAAGCGCCGGTACAGAGCGCACGGGCAACCCGGTCCGGCCGGACAACGCCTGTGCCGCGGCGGCGAAGGCCGACCGCATCGGAGCACCCAGCGAGTCGAGCAGGTCGACCGCCACGAGCAGTTCGCGGACGGGTTCCGACTCGCCCGACGGAAGCAGGACCCGCGCGGCGGTGCCGAGCAGTGCCGGGTCGCGGGCGAGCAGCCCGACCGTGTCGAAGGAAGGCGCCAGCGGGTGCACACCCCGCGTGCTCACGGCGCCGTGCGTCGTGCGGATCCCGTACAACCCGCAGTAGGACGCCGGCACCCTGATCGACCCGGCGGTGTCGGTGCCGAGCCCGAGATCGGCCAGCCCGGCCGCGACGGCCGCGGCGGGGCCACTGGACGAGCCGCCCGGCACACAGCCCGGCGCGGCGACGTTTTCCGGTGTGCCGTAATGCTTGTTGGTACCGCCGAGACTGAATGCGAACTCGTCGGTCTGCGCGATGCCGGCCACCTCGGCCCCCGCTTCGAGCAGAAGCCGCACCGCCTCGGCGTGCTCCCGCTCCGGCGCCGCCTCCGCGAGCCAGTCCGGGTTGCCCGCGCCGATCCGCTCCCCGGCAAGGGCGAAAAGGTCCTTGACCGCGACCCGCACCCCGCTCAGCGAACCGCTCGCCGAACCACTCGCCGGGCCACTGGGTGAACCGCTCAGCGGACCGTGACCGCCCGACGGCAGCGCGGCCGTGGACGCGCGCCAGATGCCGTCGGTCGAAGTCAGCGGTGCGACCTGCGGGGGTGCGTCGGCGAATTCCATGGCTCGACCCTAACCGTCGGCCACCCGGGCCGAACCCTCGTCGGCGCGCCCCACCACACCCGCGAGCCCGCCGCAGCGACAAAATGTCGACAAGTCGTCCTTTGGTGGGATTCCACAATTTTCACCGACCACCAGTGGCGGATCCCGCCGTTTCGGTACCGGGCGGTAGCGAAGAAGGTTGAGCTAGGGGGTTCGTGTGCCCGGGGTCGCCCGCCCCGGGCGGGAAGCCCTGTTTTGGCCGTGTTCGTCATTGGGAGGCTTCCTCGGTGTTCCGCCGCATCGCCATCGTCAACCGCGGAGAGGCCGCCATGCGGCTGATCCACGCCGTCCGCGAGCTCAACGCCGAGACTCCGAACTCGCCGATCGAGACCATCGCTTTCTACACCGAGGCCGAGCGCACGGCGACCTTCGTCCGCGAAGCCGATCACGCCCACTGCCTCGGCCCGGCCTCCGCACGCCCCTACCTCGACCATGCCGTCCTGGAACGCGCGCTCGTCGAGACGCGGGCCGACGCGGCGTGGGTCGGCTGGGGCTTCGTCGCCGAGGACCCCGCGTTCGCCGAACTGTGCGAGAAGATCGGCGTGACCTTCATCGGCCCGGACGCCGAGGCGATGCGCAAGCTCGGTGACAAGATCGGCGCGAAGCTGATCGCCGAAGAGGTCGGCGTGCCGGTGGCGCCGTGGAGCCGCGGCCCCGTCGAAAGCCTGGAAGCCGCGCTGGACGCCGCGGAGCGCATCGGCTACCCGTTGATGCTCAAGGCCACCGCCGGCGGCGGCGGCCGGGGCATCCGGGTGGTCCGCGACCGCGACGAGCTGACCGACGCCTACGAGCGCACCAGCATGGAGGCCGCGCGCGCGTTCGGCAGCGGCGTCGTGTTCCTGGAACGCCTGGTCACCGGCGCGCGCCACGTCGAGGTGCAGGTGATCGCCGACGGGCAGGGCACCGCCTGGGCGCTGGGCGTGCGCGACTGCTCGGTGCAGCGCCGCAACCAGAAGATCATCGAAGAGTCCGCGTCGCCGGTGCTGAGCCCCGCGCAGGCGCAGGAGCTCAAGGCCGCGGCCGAACGGCTCGCGCTGGCCGTGGACTACCGCGGCGCCGGCACCGTCGAGTTCCTCTATCACCCCGGCGACCGGATCTTCGCCTTCCTGGAGGTCAACACCCGCCTTCAGGTCGAGCACCCGATCACGGAGTCGACCACCGACTTCGACCTGGTGAAGGCACAGCTCCACGTGGCCGCCGGCGGGAAGCTCACCGGCGAGGTCCCGGCCGAGGTCGGCCATGCCATCGAGGCCAGGCTCAACGCCGAGGATCCGGACCGCGACTTCGCGCCCGCGCCGGGCCGCATCGTCCGGCTCGGCCTGCCCAGCGGGCCCGGCATCCGGGTGGACACCGGCGTCAGCGAGGGCGACACCATCCCCGCCGACTTCGACTCGATGATCGCCAAGATCATCGCCTACGGCCGGACGCGGGACGAGGCGCTGGCCCGGCTGCGCCGCGCGATCGGCGAGACCACCGTGCTCATCGCGGGCGGCGCGACCAACAAGAGCTTCGTGCTCGACCTGCTCGGCCAGCCCGCGGTGCTCGACGCCAGCGCCGACACCGGGTGGATCGACCGGGTGCGCACGCAGGGCGGCCTGGTGTCCACCAAGAACTCCGGGGTCGCGCTCGCGGCCGCGGCGATCGAGGCATACCAGGACGAGGAACTCGTCGAGCGCCAGCGCCTGCTCTCCACCGCGCACGGCGGCCGCCCGCAGGTGCAGCACGAGGGCGGGCGGGCGATCGACCTCAAGCTTCGCGGCGTGGGCCACCGGGTGACGGTCGCGCAGGTCGGCCCGCACCGGTTCCGGATCGGCGTCGGCGAGCACCAGACGGTCGACGCCGAGATCGAGCGGTTCGACGCTCACACGGGCCGGATCACCGTGAACGGCACCCGCTTCCGGCTGGTCACCGCGACCCACGGGCCGATTCACCTGATCGAAGTCGACGGCGTCACGCACCGGGTGAGCCGGGACGAGGGCGGTGTGGTCCGCTCCCCCGCGCCCGCGCTGGTGGTCGCCACCCCGCTGCAGCCCGGCGCCGAGATCGAGGCGGGCGCGCCGGTGCTCGTCCTGGAAAGCATGAAGATGGAAACGGTGCTGCGGGCACCGTTCGCGGCGCGGCTGCGCGAGTGCCTGGTCTCGGTGGGCAGCCAGGTCGAGACCGGGGCGCCGCTGCTGCGCCTGGAACCGATCGGCGACGGCAGCGGCGAGGCCGCCGGCGAGGCCGGGCCGGCCGAGGCGGCCGACCTCGAACTGCCGCCGGCGCCGGCCGGCTTGTCGGCCGAGGCCAGGGTCGCGCGTGGCATCGCGGACCTGCGCAGCCTCCTGCTCGGCTACGACGTCGATCCGCACGACGAGCGGCGTGTGCTGTCCGGCTATCTCGCCGCGCGGGCGGAGCTCAAGCATCGCCCGCTGGAGGAAGAGGTCGAACTGCTCGGCGTGTTCGCCGACCTGTCCGAGCTGAGCCGCAACAAGCCCGCGGGCGAGGAGGCCAAGGCGGACACGCGGGTGCACAGCCCGCGCGAGTACTTCCACACCTACCTGCAAAGCCTCGACGTGGAGCGGGCCGGACTGTCGGAAACCTTCCGGAGCCGGCTGGCCCGGGTGCTCGGCCACTACGGCGTCGACGACTTCGAGCGCACCCCGGCGCTGGAGGAGGCGGTCTTCCGAATTTTCCTGGCCCAGCAGCGCGCCGCGTCCGACGTGGTGGTCGCCACGACCCTGCTCCAGCGGTGGCTGACCGAGCCGCCGCCGGGCACCGGACTGCGCGAGCCGGTCGGCCAGGCCCTGGAAAGGCTGATCCTGGCCACCCAGCTGCGTTTCCCGGTGGTCGGCGACCTCGCCCGCAGCGTCGTGTTCCGCTGGGCCGCCCAGCCGATGCTGCGGCGCAAGCGCGCCGAGGTCTACGCCGGTGTCCGGGGACACCTGAGCTACCTCGACGAGCGGCCCGACGCGCCGGATCGCGCGGACCGGATCGCGAAGATGGTCGCCTCGCCCGAGCCGCTGGTGCGCCTGCTGCGCCAGCGCCTCGACGCCCAACAAGGCGATCACGGTCCGATGCTCGAAGTGCTCAGCCGCCGCTACTACGGCAACCGCCACGCGAGCGATACGCGGTGCCGGCGCATCGGCGGGCGCTCGTTCTTCACCGCCGAGTACCGCCTCGACGGCGAGGCCTTCCGACTCGTCGCCGCGGCCACGGACTTCGCCGAACTGCCGGAAACGCTGCGCACCGTGGCCGAGCTGGGCGGGACGGCGGGCTTCGTCGCCGACGTGTACCTGACCTGGCACGCCCAGCCGGACACCGACGCGATGGCCGCCACGCTCCAGGAAGTGCTCGACGCGGCGAAGCTGCCCGAGTCGGCCCGGCGCGTGACGCTGACCGTGGCCGGGCCGGCCGGCGCGTTCATGCACCACCACTTCACCTTCCACCCGGGCACCGGCGAGGACCGGCTCATCCGCGGCCTGCACCCGCTGATCGCCCAGCGGCTGGAGTTGCAGCGGCTGCGGAACTTCGACCTGACCCGGCTGCCCTCCGCGGACGAGGAGGTCTACCTCGTCCGGTGTGTCGCGCCGAAGAACCCGTCCGACGAACGGCTCGTCGCGATGGCGCAGGTCCGGGACCTGACCCCGCTGCGGGACGCCGACGGCCGTCTCATCGCGCTGCCCGCGGTGGAAGGGGCGCTCGATGCCTGCCTCGACGCGATCCGCAAGGTCCAGGCGCAGCGCCCGGCGAAGAAACGCTTCGACACCAACCGGATCTTCATCTACGTGTGGCCGCCGAGCGAGCTGACCATGGCGGAACTCGAGGGCCTCACCCAGCGCGTGCTGCCGACGACGGCTGGCGCCGGGCTGGAGGAAATCCAGTTCCTTGGCCGGCAGCGGGACAGCGCGACCGGTGAGCTGCACGACGTCGCGGTGCGGATCTCCTACGAGAACGGCCTGCGGATCAACGTCGGCGAGCCCACGACCGAGCTGATCCAGCCGCTCGACGACTACCGGCAGAAGGTGCTGCGGGCGCGGCGGCGCGACACCGTTTATCCCTACGAGCTGACCGAGATGCTGACCGGTCCGCAGGGGAGTTTCCTCGAGCACGATCTGGACGACACCGGCACCCTCGTGCCGGTCGACCGGCCCAGGGGCCAGAACAAGGCGGCGATGGTCACCGGCGTGGTGAGCACCCCCACCGAGCGTTACCCCGAAGGCCTCACCCGGGTCGTCCTGCTCGGCGATCCGACGAAGGCGCTGGGCGCGCTTTCCGAGCCCGAATGCGCCCGGGTGATCGCCGCGATCGACCTCGCCGAGCGGATGCGCGTGCCGCTGGAATGGTTCGCCCTCTCGGCCGGGGCCCGCATCGCCATGGACTCCGGCACGGAGAACATGGACTGGGTGGCCGCCGCGCTCAAGCGGATCGTGGAGTTCACCCAGGCCGGCGGCGAGATCAACATCGTGGTCGCCGGGATCAACGTCGGTGCCCAGCCGTACTGGAACGCCGAGGCCACGATGTTGATGCACACCAAGGGAATCCTGGTGATGACCCCCGACTCGGCGATGGTGCTCACCGGCAAGCAGTCGCTGGACTTCTCGGGCGGTGTGTCGGCGGAGGACAACTTCGGGATCGGCGGCTACGACCGGGTGATGGGGCCCAACGGCCAGGCCCAGTACTGGGCGCCGGATCTCCAGGCCGCGCGCACCGTGCTGATGGCGCACTACGACCACGCCTACGTCGCGCCGGGCGAACCGGGGCCGCGGCGGGCGGTCACCGCCGACCCGGCCGACCGCGACGTCCGCGACTACCCGCACACCGTGCCGGACAGCGATTTCACCACGGTGGGCGAGATCTTCTCGCGGGAGACCAACCCGGACCGCAAGAAGGCCTTCGACATCCGCACCCTCATGCGGGCCGTCGCCGACGCCGATCACCCGATCCTGGAGCGCTGGGCGGGCATGGCGGACGCGGAGACCTCGGTGGTGCAGGACGTGCACCTGGGCGGCTGGCCGGTGTGCCTGCTCGGGATCGAGTCGCGTTCGGTGCAGCGGCGCGGTTTCCCGCCCACCGACGGGCCGGACACCTACACCGCGGGCACGCTCTTCCCGCGTTCGTCGAAGAAGACCGCGCGGGCGATCAACGCGGCGAGCGGGAACCGGCCGCTGGTCGTGCTGGCCAACCTGTCGGGCTTCGACGGCTCACCGGAGTCGATGCGCAAGCTGCAGCTCGAATACGGCGCGGAGATCGGCCGGGCGATCGTGAACTTCGAGGGCCCGATCGTGTTCTGCGTGATCTCCCGCTACCACGGCGGCGCGTTCGTGGTGTTCTCCAAGGCGCTCAACCCGAACATGACGGTCCTCGCCGTGGACGGCTCGTTCGCCTCGGTCATCGGCGGCGCGCCCGCGGCGGCCGTGGTGTTCGCCGGCGAGGTGAACGCCCGCACCGCGAACGACTCGCGGGTCGTGGAGTTGCAGGCGCGGGTCGCCGAGGCGAAGGGCGCGGAGCGGGCGGCGCTGGCCACCGAGCTCTCCGACGTCCGGGCTTCGGTGCGGGCGGAGAAGCTGGGTGAGGTGGCCGCCGAGTTCGACAGCGTGCACAGCATCCAGCGGGCCGTGCAGGTCGGTTCGGTGGACGCGATCATCAGCCCGGCGGAGCTCCGGCCGCGGATCATCGCCGAGATCGAGCGACGCCTGGTGCGCTGAGTTCTTCCCGCGGCGGCACCTTGTCCTCTTGGCAGGGTGCCGCCGCTCGCGTCAGTAAGCGGTGCTCAGCCCGCCCACGACACGGCCAGCCTGGTGTGCGTCTTGTCGAGGATGTGGTGACCGGTGAGCTCACCGTCCGATGTGGACCGCGGGTGGACGGCCACGCGCAGTCCCCGGCTGCCGGGGCGCCCCGCGGCCTGCCAGGTCCGGACCTGTTCGGCCAGCGTGGTGGCGAGCTCCGCGCCGCCCGGGCCGTAACCGAGGACGATCAGGGTTTCCCCCTCCGCGCCGAGCAGCGCGATGCCCTCCGGCGCCCACAGCCCCGCGCTCACGCGGCGGTCCTGAACGCGCAGCGCCGTTTCCGGCAGGAGCGGGCTGCCCGCGGTGTCCGATTCGGACAGCACGCACCAGCGCCCTTCCCCGGCCGCCAGCCACAGTCCGAGGCCACCCAGTACTTCCCGCCGGCACGCTTCGACGTCGGTCCGCCTGAGTACCGGCGCTCCGGCCAGCGCCGTCAGCATCTCGTCCCGGTCGAGGTCTCCGCCCCGCGGAAGCATGATCATCAGGTCGGAATCGGGATTGACCACCTCGGTCCGCTCCGGGCCGGCGTTGTCACCGCGCAGCCGCATGAAGCCGCACGGGACCACCGAGCGGCTCGCCCAGTGGCCGTCCTCGGCTTCGAGCGCGACCGACAGCTGGGGCCCGCCCAGATCAAGCGGCACCACGATCCGGCCGCCCGGCGCCAGCTGGGCGAGCCAGGCCGGCGAAAGATCCCACACGCCCACCGTGGCGATGATCCGGTCGTAGGGCGCCCGCTCCGCACAGCCGGCCGCGCCGTCACCACAGACGACGTGCACGTCGGGGTATCCGGCGCGCGCCAGGCCGTCCCGGGCGCCGTCGGCGACGTCCGCGTCGATGTCGACGGTCACCACCTCGCCGCCGGGCGCGACCAGCCGCGCCATGAGCGCCGCGTTGTAGCCGGTTCCCGCCCCGACCTCCAGCACGCGCTGCCCGGGGGCGAGCCCGAGCTGGTCCAGCATGATGGCCATCATCGCGGGCTGCGACGAGGAACTGACCGCCCGGCCGTCCTCGTCGCGCCTGGTCACGATGGCCTCGTCGCAGTACGCGGACTCGATCGCGACATCGGGCAGGAACAGATGCCGTGCTACCGCGGCGAAAGCGGCGAGCACGGGATCGCTGATCCCCTCCTGGCCTTCCCGCAGTCGCTGAACGAGACTTTCCCGAAGCTCCGTCGGACTCGGCACCCGGTCATTGGACCACGGCGCGCGGGTCGAGGAGAAGCGGCCCGCGCGCCGGGTGTCCGCTCAGTCGCGTCCCAGCAGCCGGCGGGTTCCCCAGATCCCGGTGATCACCAGTCCGAAGAGCGCGCCGAGCACCGAAACGCCGGTCCACCCCGACTGGGTATAGGCCACTGTGGACAGTCCCGAACCCAGTGCGCCACCGAGGAAACGCGCGGTCATGTATGCCGAGTTGAGGCGGCTGCCCGCCGCCGCGCGCAACCGGTAGATCTCGCTCTGGTTCGTGATGTGCAGGGATTGCGCGGCGAAATCGAGCAGGATGATTCCGGCGATCAACGCCACCAGCGACGTGCGGCCGAAGGCGATGGGCAACCACACCAGCGTCGCGGTCACCACGGCCACCGCCGTCACCCGGGACGCGCCGCCCTTGTCCGCCACTCTCCCCGCGAGGTTCGCGCCGAGCACGCCGACGGCACCGACGAGGCCGAACAGGCCGATGACGCCGGAACCGTAGTGGTAGGGGGCGTCGGAAAGCAGTAGTGCGATGGAGTTCCACAGGACACTGAACATGCCGAAGCTCAAGGCGCCGTAGATCGCGCGCAGCCGCAGCACCGGCTCCTCGCGGACCAGGCTCAGCGTGGAGCGCAGCAACGCGGGATAACCCAGTGCGACCTCCGCGCGGCTGGTCGGCAGGTACCGGTGGAGCAGCGCGGCCAACACGAGCATGACCACCGCCGCGACCCGGTAGATCGTGGGCCAGCCGCCGACCTCGGCGAGATAACCGGCCAGCGTCCGGGCGAGCAGGATGCCCAGCAGCAGACCGCTCATCACCGTGCCGACGACCTTGCCGCGGGCCTCCGGTGGCGCCAGCGCGGCCGCGAAGGGCACCAGGATCTGCGCCACCACGGACAGCAGGCCGACCACGACGGCCGCCACCATCAGCACCGGCAGCCGCCCGGCGAACCCCATCACGCCCAGACCGAGCGCGGTCGCGAGCGTCATGACGACCACCAGGCGCCGCCGCTCCAGCAGATCGCCAAGGGGCAGGAAGAAGATCAGTCCGGCCGCGTACCCGAGCTGCGCGAGGGTGAACACCAGGCCGACGGAGCCGGAGCTGGTGTGCAGCGCCTGCGCGACCGAGTCCAGCAGCGGCTGGATGTAGTAGTTACTGGCCACCGCGACCCCGGTCGCGACACTCATCAAACCGACGACCAGCCTCGGGATGCCCGTGCGGGTCGTGGCGACCTCAACCGTCATGACCTCTACGATCCCGGGCTAAGATGCATCTGTCCAACAGTTGCTTTCAATGATCATCATCGGAGCAGCAGATCATGGAGCTACGTCAGGTCGAACACTTCCTCGCCGTCGCCGAGGAACGCCACTTCACCCGGGCCGCGCGCCGCGTGCACCTCGCCCAGTCCAGCCTGTCCTCGTCGATCCGCACCCTGGAGGCCGAACTGGGCTGCCGGTTGCTCGTCCGCACCGCGCGCAGCGTCGAGCTGACCACCTCCGGTCAGGCCTTCCTGCCGAAGGCGCACGAGATCGTGCGGGCGGTGGAGCACGCGCGGCGGACCGTCACCGAGGTCGGCGCGCTGCTCACCGGAACCTTGCGGCTGGGCCTCATCCAGTGCATGACCGCGCTGGACGTGCCCGCGACGCTGGCGCGCTTCCACGCCGCGCATCCCGGGGTGAAGATCCGTCTGCGCCAAGGAGTCTCGCCGGACCTGATCGACGAGGTCCGGTCCGGCGAACTGGACATCGCCTTCGGCGGCGTGGATTCCGCGCGTGCCGGCGGTGGCGTCGACATCTTCGAACTCGGCCGCGAGGAGATGGTGCTCGCCGTCGCCGAAAACCATGCCCTCGCCGGAAAAACGGGGTTGGCGCTGTCCGATCTCCACGCCGCGAGCTTCATCGACTTCCGCGCCGACTCGACACTCACCGCGGTGGTCGAAGCGGAATGCACGCGAGCCGGGTTCCACCGCACCGTCACCTGCGAAGTCCAGAACATCGAGGTACTCCTCGACCTGGTCGCACAGGGACTCGGCGTCGCACTGCTCCCCCGGCCGGTCGCCGAAGAGCGTGCGGGCCAGATCGCGATCGCCCGGCTGACTCCCGCTTTCTCCCGGACCCTCGCCGTGATCGCCCGCCGCGAACCCCGCGAACCGGCGGCCGCCGCGCTGCTGGACATGGTCCTCACCAAGGACGCGACGACGGCGTGAGCAATGGGGGTGCCCGGACGATCAACTTCCGAAAGCCGCCTGCCGGGCCTCCTCATCCTGCGCGACGTGCCGGGCCCAGGCGAGGTTGATCTTGCCGCTGGGGCTGCGCCGGATCTCCGGCACGAAGACGACCCGGCGCGGGCGTTTGTACCCGGCGAGCACGGTGGCCACGTGGTCGCTGACCGTCCGCGCGTCGAGTTCCGCTCCGGCCCGCCGGGCGACGACCGCGACGATCCGGTGGCCCCACCGTGGGTCGGGCATCCCGATCACGGTCACGTCCTCGACGCCGGGGTGGCGGGCGATGACCTGTTCGACCTCCTCGGCGAACACCTTCTCGCCCCCGGTGTTGATCACCCGGCTGTTGCGGCCCAGCAGCACCAGTGAGCCGTCCTCGGCCAGGGTCGCCAGGTCGCCGGTGAAGACGTAGCGGGTGTCGCCGACCATCCGGAAAGTCTGCGCGCTCTTCTCGGGATCGCCGAGATAGTGCGTCTCCTCGGCGGCGGGCGCGGCGAGCAGTCCCACGTTCCCCGATCCCGGGACCACGTCGTGGCCGTCGTCGTCGATCACCCGGCAGCCGGGCAGGAGTTCGAACCTCGACGTCACGAACTGGTGTTCGCGGGTGGTGACCGACTTCGCGAACGGGCCGCCTTCCGACGCCGCGACCATGTCCTCCAAGACGGCGTCGCAGTGGTCGAGCAGCCGTGCCTTCACCTCGGCCGACCAGGTCACCCCCACGCTGACCATCCGCTTGAGGCTGCGCACGTCGTACGAACCACGCTCCAGCGCCTCGGCGAGCGGCATGGTGAACACGTCGCCGACCACGACCAGGCAGGTCACGCGCAGGCGCTCGATCTCGCGCGCCAGCTCGGCGGGGTCGTAGGAACGGGACGGCAGGTAGGCCACCGTGCCACCGCCGAGCAGGCAGCCGAAGCTCAGATACAGCCCGGTCGCGTGCATCAGCGGCGGCGCGACCAGGGTGATCGCGCCGGCCATCCCGCGGGTGTTGTACCCGACGGCGCCCACCAGCCACCGGTGGGTCGAGACGACACCCTTCGGCCGGCCGGTGGTGCCGCCGGTGAACATCAGCCACGAGTCCGAACCCGAGCGCGTGATCCGTGGCATGGGCGGGGTTTCCCGGATCGCCTGCTCGTAGTCCAGCGCGGTTCCCGGGCTCGATCCGAGCCGTACCAAGGTTTTCAGCCCGGGCAGCCGGTCTTCGACCGCGGTCACCCGCTCCTCGATGGAGGCGTCGAACACGAGTGCCTCGGCCTCGGCGTCGCCGAGCAGGTCGAGGAGTTCGCCCTCGCGGTAGCGGTAGTTCACGTTGACCGGCATCGCGCGGATCTTCATCACGGCCAGCACGGTCTCCAGGTACTCCGGGCCGTTGAACAGCGCGACCCCGACCCGCGATCCCTCGCCGACTCCCCGTGAGGCGAGTAGTCCGGCGAGCCGGGCCGCCCTGGCGTCGAGGTCGCGCCAGCTGCGACGGGTCTCGCCGTGGATGACGGCGGTGCGGTCGCCGGACCGGTCGGCTTCGGCTTCCAGCAGGGTCACGAGGTTTTCGTCCATCGAGATGCCTCCCGGTGGAAGCCTTGCCGGTTGCCGCCGTGAGAGCAAGCCCACTCCCGCCTGCCGGAAACTGAGCATTGCTAATAGCTCTCAATGAGAGCTATCTTCATGAGGTGTCGACGACGAAACTGGCCGAGAGCCTGATGACGAACGTCATGGGGCTGCGCCGGGTGATCCGGCGCAAGCTGACCCCGCAGCTGCTCGACACCCGGCTGCGGGGCGCACAGGTCGAACTGCTGCGCATCGTGGAGAGGGAGCCGGGCATCGGCGTCGCGGCGGCGGCGAAGGCGTTGCACCTGGCCGGAAACTCCGTCAGCACGCTGGTCAACCAGCTCATCGAGACCGGGATGCTGCGGCGGCGGGTCGACCCGGCCGATCGCCGGGCCGCCCGGCTGGAGCTGACCGAGACCGCGCGGGCGCGCCTGGCGAACTGGCGGCGCGCCAGGACCGAGTACGTGGCCGGCGCGCTGGACCAGCTGTCCAAAGAGGACATCGAGGCGATCGAAGCGGCGATTCCCGCACTGAACAGGTTATTGGAGGCGCTATGACCGCGGCGATACGCTGCGTGGGGCTCCGGCATTCCTTCGGCGACCATGTCGCCGTGGACGATGTCGACCTGGAGATCCCCGCCGGCGGCGCGTTCGGCCTGCTCGGCCCGAACGGCGCCGGGAAGACCACGACCATCCGGATGATCACCACACTGCTGCCGGTGCGGACCGGCACCATCGAGGTGTTCGGGATCGACGTCAGCCGGCGCAGGATGGCCGTCCGCCGCCTGATCGGCTATGTGCCGCAACAACTTTCCGCGGACGCGGCGCTCACCGGCCGCGAGAACGTGGCGCTGTTCGCGCGGCTGTTCGACGTGCCGCGCAAGATCCGCACCGAGCGGGTCGACTCCGCACTCGACGCGGTGGGGCTGCTCGACGTGGCGGGGCGCCCCGCGGGCGGCTACTCGGGCGGCATGATCCGGCGCCTCGAACTGGCGCAGGCGCTGGTCAGCTCGCCGCGGCTGCTGATCCTGGACGAGCCGACCATCGGGCTCGACCCGGTCGCGCGGTCGAGCGTGTGGGAGCGGATCGAGCAGATCCGCGCGGAGACCGGCATGTCGGTGCTCGTCACCACGCACTACATGGACGAGGCCGAACAGTACTGCGACCAGATCGCGCTGATGCACCGCGGGAGCATCCGCGCGCTGGGCAGCCCCGCCGAGCTCAAGGACCAGCTCGGCCCGGACTCGACCCTCGACGACGTGTTCCGCGCCGTCACCGGTGACCAGCTCGAACAAGTCGGAGGAGGAATGCGTGATGTCCGTACAACTCGTCGAACAGCCCGCCGCCTGGGTTAGGTTCCCGGCCCGGGTGGGCGCGATGTGCCTGGTGGAGTTGCAGAAGATCCGCCGCGACCGCTCGGAGCTGATCACCCGCGCCATCCAGCCCGCGCTGTGGCTGCTGATCTTCGGCGAGACCTTCACCCGGCTGCGCGCGATCCCCACGGGTTCCACGCCGTATCTCGACTACATGGCGCCGGGCATCCTCGCCCAGTCGGCGCTGTTCATCTCGATCTTCTACGGGATCCTGATCATCTGGGAGCGCGACGCGGGAGTACTGGCGAAACTGCTGGTGACCCCGACGCCGCGCGCGGCGCTGGTCGCGTCGAAGGCGTTCGCGGCCGGGATCCGCGCGCTGGTCCAAGCCGTGATGGTGCTGATACTCGCCGCGCTGCTCGGGGTGTCGATGACCGCGAACCCGGTGAAACTGCTCGCGATGGCCGTCGCGCTCGTGCTCGGCTCCGCGTTCTTCTGCTGCCTTTCGATCGTGATCGCGGGCCTGGTGATGTCCCGGGAGCGGATGATGGGCATCGGCCAGGCGATCACCATGCCGCTGTTCTTCGGCTCCAACGCGCTTTACCCGGTGAGCCTGATGCCCGGCTGGCTCAAGACGCTGAGTCACGTGAACCCGCTGAGCTACGAGGTGGACGCGTTGCGTGGACTGCTCATCGCCACTCCGGCCAACCTGGGGCTGGACTTCGCCGTGCTCGTGGTCGCCGCCGTCGCGTCCATCAGCCTCGCTTCGGCGCTGCTGGGCCGGCTGACCCGGTGACGTCGGTTTGCCGGATCGGCCCGGAGGGTAAACGCTGTACTACAGCGCTGCGAAACTCCGGTGCCCAGTCCGGCAAAGGGGGACGAGACCATGACTCGTTCGGAAACCGCTCATGTACGGGTCCAAGGCCTCCAGCCGGTGCAGGTGGTGGCCGGCCTGGTGGGCCTTGTCTATCTTGTCGGCGGCATCGTCGGTCTCGTCCGGACCGGTTTCTCGGGCTACACCGCCAACGGGCAGCAAGTGGTGCTCGTCTTCACCGTCAACCCCTTGCACAACACGGTGAACGTCGTGGTCGGCCTGCTCGGCGTGCTGATGGCCTTCAACTCGGGCCTGGCCCGCGCCTACGGCTGGATCCTGTTCGTCGGCTGGGGCCTGGTTTCGGTCTGGGGTCTCATGCTCACCGGGGTGATCTCGGGGAACGCGGCGGCGAGCTGGGGAAACCCGCTCAACCTCAACGCCGCGGACAACTGGCTGCACATCATCAGCGCGCTGCTCGGCCTGCTGATCGCGATCATACCGGCGCGCAAGGTGGTCCAGGTGACCGTCACGGCCCCGTCCGCGGACAGCGGCGCCACGAGCAGCGAGATCCCGCAGCAGTCCCGCCGCGGCACGGGCTGGCACCGGCGCGGCGACACCGCGCACTGATCGGGCAGACTGCTGCGGGTGAGCGGAACGGTACTTCTCCTCGGTGGCCGCAGTGAGATCGGGCTGGCCGTCGCGCGGCGGGTGGCTGCCGGGAACACGGTGGTGCTGGCCGCGCGGCGCTGCGGTGATCTCGACGGGCCCGAGGAGAGCCTGCGCCGGGCGGGTGCGGCCGAGGTCGTCCGGGTCGAGTTCGACGCCGACGACGTGGCTCGTCACCGGCCGGTGCTGGACGAGATCTTCGCCGCGCACGGCCGGTTCGACGTGGTAGTCGTCGCGTTCGGCCTGCTCGGCGACCAGCGGCGCGCCGAGGCCGACGCGGCGCACGCACTGTCCATTGTGCACACCGACTACGTGGCGCACGTCAGCGTGCTGACCGAGCTGGCGAACCTCTTGCGGGAGCAGGGCAGCGGGACGCTCGTGGTGTTCTCCTCGGTGGCCGGGATACGGGTCCGGCGCGCGAACTACGTGTACGGCTCGGCGAAGGCCGGGCTCGACGGCTTCGCCAGCGGGCTGGCCGACGCGTTGCACGGCAGCGGCGTGCGGCTGCTGCTGGTGCGGCCCGGGTTCGTGATCGGCCGGATGACCGAGGGGATGGCCCCGGCCCCGTTCTCCAGCACCCCGGAGCAGGTCGCCGCGGCCACGGTCGCGGCGCTGCGCCGTGGCCGCGGCGAGGTCTGGGTGCCCGCGGTCCTGCGCCCGGTCTTCGCGGTCATGCGGTTGCTTCCGCGCGCCGTGTGGCGCCGCCTGCCGCGCTGACCCACAGTGCCCCGTCGGCGTCCTCGGGCAGCCTGCGCTGGGCCCGGCCGAGCAGGACCAGCAGTGCCGCCATCGCCAGGGGGAAGAACGCGAAGACGAAGAAGGTGCCCCGCGCGCCCAGTCCGCCGTCCATGATCACCCCGGCCAGCCAGGGCCCGAGCATCGCGCCCACCTTGGCGATCGAGGTCGCCCACGCCGCGCCGTTGGCCCGGATGGCGGGCCGGTAGAAGATCCCGGCGATGCTGTGCATCCCGCCGTGCCCGCCGATGATGAACACGTTGGCCAGCAGCACCACCACGATGTAGGCGGGCTTGCCCAGCGGCGCCAGCCCGATCAGCAGCAGGCAGGGCACGCCCAGAAGCGGCATGAACGCGATCGTCCGCGCGCCCCGGTAATCGACGAACCGCCCGATCAGCAGCTGTCCCAGCGCACCCGCGACGGCCGAAAGCGCCGCCAGTATCGCCGCCGCCGAAGTGCTGAAGCCGAGCCGCTCGTTGAGGATCGGGCCCCAGAACGCCAGGTAGAACACGACCGCCGAGGAACAGGTGTAGGCCACCCAGAGCAACGTGGTGATCGTGGCCAGCCGGTTCCGGAACAGGTGGGCCGGGGTGAACCAGCCCTTCTCGACCGTCCCGGCGACGAACCGGGTGCCCGGCGCGAACGTGGTGCCGGGCACCACCCGCCGCATGATCCGGGCGATGCGGTCCTGCCGGAGGTTCTTCTGTGCCAGGAACTTCACCGACTCCGGCAGCACGAAGATCACCGGGACGAGCACCAGCAGCGAACAGACGCCGCCGGCCACGAACACCGACTGCCACCCGTGTCCCGGGATGAGCAGGTTCGAGACCGGACCGCCCGCGGCGCTGCCGAGGCTGTAGCCGATCATGATGATCACCACCGAGGTCGACCGGAACCGGGCCGGCGCGAACTCGGTGTTCAGCGCCCAGGTCAGCGGCAGCACTCCGCCGAGGAAACAGCCGGACGCCAACCGCAGGACGACGAGCTGGCCGTAGTCCCGCGCCAGCACGAAGCCGATCATGAAGATGCCGAATCCGGCGATCGAGGCGATGATGGCCGGCCGGCGGCCGACGCGGTCGCCGAGAAAGCCCATGCCCAGACCGCCGAGCAGCGTGCCGAGCAGCCCCACCGTGCCGAGGGTGCCGAGCTGGGTGTCGGAGAGCCGGTAGGCCTTTTCCAGGTAGCGCCCGGCGAAGGAGAGGATCTGGAAGTCGAACCCGTCCAGGAAGGTGATCGCCCAGGACACCACGAACAGGCCGATCCAGAACCGGCCCGCCCGCTGCCGCTCGATCAGGGGTTGCACATCCACGGTTTTCACGCCCGCAACTCCTCCACCCGGTCCGGCTGGTTCAGCTCGATCTCGTTGGTCTCCGGGGCGCGGCGCATCGCGACCGCCATCAGCCCACCGCCCAGCACGATCAGCACCACCGGCGCGTAGGCGTAGGGCATGATTTTTCCCAGTCCCAGCAACCAGAAGCTGTACAGACCGGGCAGGATCAGACCGCAGGTGTAGCCCAGGCTGTACCCGGTGGACCGGACCGGCAGCGGGAACCGCTCGTTCAGGTAAGTGATCAGGACACCGAGCGGGCCGGAAGTGAGCGCGTTCGCGAGGATCGCGAACAGCGCCACGGCGAAGAACCCGCTGTGGTGCTCGGCGGAACGCACCATGAGGCCGAAGGTGAGGGCGGTCCCCACGGTGATCGCGCAGGCGATCCCGAACAGCAGTTTCGCCCGCCCGAACCGCTGCCCGGCCACGGCGAAGGCGATGATCGCGGCGAGCGTCACCACACCGGCGATCAGATTGATCAGGGTGACCTCGGTGGGGTCCTGGTGCAGTTCGCCGGCGAGCAGCGAAGGCAGCAGGGAAACCGCCATCTGCGCGGCGAACCAGTAGCCGGAGGTGAGCAGGAAGACTCCGCCGATGATTTTCTTGTTGTCCCCGCTGAAGAGTTCGCGTATCGGCAACCGCCGCTGGTTCCGCCGGCGCGCCCAGTAGTCCTGGTTGCCCTCCGACACCTTCAGGTAGTGCACGAAGTAGAGGACACCCAGCACCACGCCGAGGAAGAACGGCAGACGCCAGCCCCAGCTGTGGAAATCCGACACGGGCAGCTTCCGCAGCGCCAGCACCTGGATCAGGCTGATCACCACGAACGCGCCGGGCGCGGCGGCGGCGATCAGTCCGCCGACCAGACCGCGACGGTGCGCGGGCGCCTGCTCCAGCGCGAGCGGGATCGGCGCCGCGTACCCGCCGCCGAGGAAGACCCCCGCGACCAGCCGCAGGATCGCGAACACGAGCACCACGGAGAATCCCCAGCGGGCGTAACCGGGCAGCAGGCCGAGCAGCAGCGTGCAGACGGTGAACCCGGCGGCCGAGATCAGCGTGACCCGCTTGCGGCCGATCCGGTCGGCCAGGTTGCCGAAGACCAGGCCGCCGATCGGACGGCCGAGCAGGCCCGCGCAGAACAGCACCGTGGTCACCGTGACCGAGGTCGACGGGGACATCGACGGCGGGAGGAAATACGTCATCACCGCGGGCAGGACCAACGCCGGCAGATACACGTCGAACGTGTCGACGAACATCCCGAAAACGCCGCCGGACAAGGCACGCTTCATGGGTACACACTCCTTTGTGGTCACCACGTCTGGTCGCCGCCAGGGCACACCCGCCGCGCTTTCACCGGCCGCGCAGGACCGCTCCCTCTTGCAGCGACGTGACCGTCCGGCGGTAGAGCGCCAGCCACCCGCGCGGTTCAGCGACCTCGGCCAGGCGGGCGCGGCGCCGGCCGAGCACCTCCTCCGCAACGTCGAGGTCCGCCGTCTTCGCCGCGACGTCGATGACGATCCGGTCGCCGTTTTCGACCAGTGCCAGCGGTCCGCCGTCGGCGGCCTCCGGCGACACCTCGCCGACCACGATGCCCTTGTTGACCAGCCCGGAAAGCTGCCCGTCGGTCACCACCGCGACCTTGCCGGTCAGTCCGGCGCCGTCCACCGCGAACACCGGGCGCGAAGCCATCCCCATGCCCGGGCTGCCCTTCGGCCCCTGACCGCGCAGCACCAGCACCTGCCCTTCGCGGACCTCGCCGGAGTGCACGGCCGCCATGGCTTCCTCGGGCGACTCGTAGACGATCGCCGTGCCGGCGAAGGTCAGCCGCCGTTCCTCGTCGACCGCGAGCTTGACGATCCCGGTGGCCGGCGCCAGACTGCCGCGCACGATGACGACCGTGGGCCCCCTGCCCAGCGGGGCGTCGGCGGGGCGGATGACGTCGGCGTCGGCGATCTCGACACCGGTGAGGTTCTCCCCCGTCGTGCGGCCCGTGACCGTGAGCGTTTCCTTGTGCAGCAAGCCTTCCAGCCGCTTGAGCACGCCCGCCGCGCCTCCGGCCCGTTCGAGGTCCTCGATCGAATGCGGCCCGTTCGGGCGCACCCCGGTCAGCAGCGGCACCGTGTCCGCGAGCTCGTCGAACAGGCCGTAGACGTCGACCTCGCATTCGGCCTCGGCGGCGATCGCCTGCAAATGCTTGACACAGTTGATGGATCCGCTCACCGCGAGGACGGTCATCACCGCGTTCGCGAACGCGCCGGGGGTGAGGATCCGCCGGGGCCGCAGGTCCGTGACGACCATGTCCACGATCCGGCGCGCGGATTCCGCCACGGTGTCCCACATCTTCGGGCTGTTGGCCAACACCGGCGTGCTGCCCGGCAGCGCCATGCCGAGCGCTTCACTGACGATGTGCATCGAGTTGGCCGTGCCCATCCCGGCACAGACACCGGGACCGAGCACCGCGTGCTCGCTCATCTCGGTGAGCTCGTCCAGCCCGATCCGGCCCTGCGCATGGTGCCCCGCGGCCAGGAAGACGTCCTCGATGTCGCAGTGCGCGCCGCGGAAGGTGCCGGCCGGCTGGTACCCGCAGGCGACGATGATCGTCGGGAGGTCCAGCCGCCCGGCCGCCATCAGCTGTCCCGGCGCGGTCTTGTCGCACGACGCCAGGCAGATCATGCCGTCGAGCAGCGCACCCTCGACCGCGGCCTCGATGTCGTTGACGATCAGATCCCGGCTGGCCAGGATGTAGCCGCCGCGCGCGCCCGCGCTGTGGATGAAGTCCGACGGCGCGGTGGTCCGGATCTCGGAACCCGATGCCGCCCGCCGCACGGATCTCCGCCTTGACCCGGCGGGAGATCTCGTCGAGGTGGCTGTAGCAGATCGCCATGTCCGACGAGGAGTTCACCACCGCTATCTTCGGCTTGACCATGTCCTCATCGGACAGTCCGAGGGCACGCCACTGTGCCCGGCGGGTGGCCCAGCGCGAGGAGCCCGGTTCCAGGTTGCTGCGCAGTTTCATGGTCAGTCCAGGTTCTCCGCGAGCCGGTCGTGCAGGTTTCCGGGATCGACGTCGTGCACGCTGTCCGCACCCGCCAACTCCAGCGCGTGCGCCGCGCCGGCACCCATGGCCGCGCACGGTCCCATGACCCTGATGCTGGACAGCGCCGCCGCGTCGCCGTCGACGCAGCGACCCGCGGCGACCAGGTTGTGCACATCGGGAGGAAGCATGCTGCGCAAGGGAACGTAGTGCACATGGTCCGGCTCGAACAGCTCCCAGACATAGCCGTCCGCCCGGTCGTGCAGCTCGATCGGCCAGGACGTGCGGGCCACCGAGTCCGCGAACCGGTGTCCGGTACGGACCTCGTCGAGCGTCAACTGGTGCACCGCCGCGAGCCAACGGGTCTGCCGGCGGCCGGGGAAACCGTAGGCGCGCACCTTCGCGTTGCCGAACGCCTTCGGGAATTCCGCGCGCAGAAAGGAAACCACACGGTCGGCCTGCGCCTTGCCCGCCAGCTGTGCCTCGGCGGCCCGGACCGGATCGAGCGGCGCCTCGATGTGGGTCATGTTCAGGACCGCGGTGTTTCGCCCGGGGAAGAAGAACGCGAGTCCGTCCCGGCGCACCAGTCCGTACTCGTCCGCCTTTTCCCTGACCACCGCGGAAATCTCCGCGTGGTCCGGTTTGTGGGTCTCGTCGAGATGTTCGAGGATGATCTGCTGCGAGCCGTAGATGGCGCGATCCGGGATCCGGCACGGCAGGCCGGCCGCCCAGGCGAGCGCGGCGTCGCCACTGGAGTCGACGAACCCGGTGGCGCGCACCGTGATATCGCCGTAGCGAGACGCGAAGGACACCGCTTCGACCCGCCCGTCGCGCACCTCGACGTCCTGGATGACCGCGCCGAGGATCACCTTGATGCCGAGCTCGCGCACCCGTTCCTCGATCCACCGGCCGAGGACGACCTCGTCGTAGAACACGGTCTGCGTGTGCGTGCGGTTGAAGTGCAGGTCGCCGGTGCGGCCGAGGTCGGCGAAGATCTCGTCGAAGATGCCGTGGGTGAGTTGCCGGTACTCCGGCGCGTTGCCGAAGACTCCGGCAAACAGCCCGATCAGCGAATTGACCATCTGCCCGCCGAGCACCGGCTGCGCGTCCACGAGCACGACGTCGCGGCCGAGTTTCGCGCTCTCGATCGCCGCCGAGGTGCCCGCCACACCCGCACCGACGACGCAGACATCGGCGGTGATCCGATGGCCCGGTGCCTCGGCCGGCCGGCGGACCGTGTGCACCGTCAGCTCGGTCAGCGGATGCGGCATCGGTGCTCCTGTCCACGGTGACTGGTCCACGCCAGCCTAGGAAGCACCCGCGCCTTCGCGGAAATAAAGCCTTCGCCTACCGGGTATCAATGGGATTTATGGCTGCGATGCACAGCTGATTCGGCGCCGCGGTTCAGGGCCGAACCAGGGCCGCCGGTGCTAGCCGGTGACCAGGGTCGCGCGGGTGGCCGAGAGCGCGGCGCGCACCGGGTAGAAGTAGGTGGTCGTGCTGTTGCCGCCGGAGAGCAGGCCCTGCGCCTGGTTTCCGGCGATCAGCGGGCTGCCCGAGTCGCCGGGTTCACCGTGCACGGTGGTCTCGATCAACCCGGTGACGGTGCCTTCCTGGTACCGCACGGTCTGGTTCTTCGCCGAAATCCGGCCGCAGGTCCAGCCGGTGGTCGAGCCCTCCTTGCACACCGAGGTGCCGATCGGGGCCTCCAGCGAGCCGCTCACCCGGGTGCCGTTGTTGAGCACACCGCGCGGCGTCCAGTTCGCGTCGACCCGCGCCAGCGAGTAGTCCGCACCCGGGAAGCGGTAGGTGCTGAACGAGCCCATCGGCTGCCGGTTGTAGCCGGTGAGCGTGGTGCCGGCGGTCGCGCAGTGGCCGGCCGAAAGGAAGCCCACGGTCACCGAGAAACCGACCGAGCACCGGGCCTGACCGTCGATGTAGTAGGCGTCGCCACCCTCGACGTCGTACAGCGGACGTGGGGCCGACTCCTCCGAAACGGCGACCGGGGAGTCGATGCCGGAGTCGGCGAGGAAGGTCTCCGCGTCGGCCCGGCCGCCCGGCGTCACGGTCATCGTCACCTGGTTGTTCTCCGGGTCCACACCCCAGCTCAGGATCGACCGGGGCGCGCTGTCCTCCCGCGTGTTGAGCTGATCGACCATCGAGTCGAGCTGCCGGGCGCTGTAGCGGACCGGCTTCGGGTCCGCGCCGCTGTCCCGCACGAGACCGAGCATGCCGGGGTTGGCCACGGCCACTTCCAGCCTGCCCGTCTCCGGGTGGAAGACGGCGCCGCCGTAAGCGTCGCCCAAACGCTGGCTCAACTGCTGCGCCAGGGTGTCGGCCCGGTCGGACTCGGCCAACTCGGCGAGTGCCTGGCGTCCGGTGAGCCCGAGATCGCGCTGCATCGCGGGCAGCGAACCGGGATTGAGCGGCTTGAAGCCGGGTGCGGCGGTCGCGGGTTGCGCCGCCAGGGCCCCGGCAGCCGCGAGGACGGCGACCAGCCCCTTCACCAGCCCCTTCACCGTGGTGGTGACCTTCATGTTCCCTCCTTGGTCGGCCCCCGTCATTCCGACCTTGCGCCCGCGCGGCACGTCGAACAAGTCCTTACAGCCACCTTGCTGACACCCGATGAGCAGAAGGCCCCGTTAGGGGCGTGATGCGCCCGTAACGGGGCCCGGTGGGGTAGCCCGATGGGGTTTCCCAGGCGGAGGGAGGGATCTCCTAGCCGCCGAGGATGCCGGTGAGGCCGCCGACCACGCCGGTGAGCGTTCCGGTGACACCGCCGACCACGCTGCCGACCGGGCCGCTGTCCGGCGTGGTCGTGGTGCTTCCCGGCGACCGGTGCTTGCTCGAGGTCGTGTCGGTGGTCGTGTCGGTGGGAGACGACGGGGTGGTGGTCGCCGGGCTGGTGGCGGCCGGAGAGGACGGCGCCGCGGGGGTGTCCGTGGTCGTGACGGGGGCGGGTGCCTGGTAGGCCGGCGCCTGGGACCGCGGCGTGACACTCGGGGCCTTCGGCAGCGCGCTGGACGTGGCGGAGCTGCCGAGGGGCGAGGCACCGCCGGTGGAGGCCCCGGCGCCCGCGGCGCCTTCCGCGGCGGAGGTCGGCACGGAACTGGCCAGCAGGGTCGAGTCGCCGCTGATCGAGCTCGCGGAGCTGGACGGGTCGATGGCGGGCCCGCCGGAGCCCCCGGCGAGCGGTTCGGCCGTGTTCGTCGGATGACCCGCGCCGAGTGCGGTCACCGCGAGTCCGGCGAGCGCGGCGAGACCGGCCGCGACCACCCCCAGCTTGGTGACGCGACGGCGATCCCACCGACCCTCACGCCGGAGGATTTCGGCGACCGGGATGCGCTCGGTCGGCGCCCCGTCGACGTCCAGGTCTACGTCCGGCGCCTTGTGGACGTAAGGCGCCTCATCGGCGTACGCGGCGTCATCCCCGTACGGTGCTTCATCCGCATAAGGCGCCTCATCGGCGTAGGCCGTGTCATCCGCATAGGGCGCTTCGGCATAGGGAGCCACGCGGACGTACGCCGTGCGATCGGCGTAGGGCGCCTCATCGGCGTAGGAGGCCTCATCCAGGTAAGACGTGGCTTCCGGCGCCTCATCCGCCTGCGGCGGCTCATCGACGTACATCGCGTCGTCGGCGTAGGGCGCCTCGTCCACGTACGACGTGGCCTTTCCTTGCGGCGCCTCGACGACGCGCGGCGCCTCGGCCGCGCCGCCCCGGACCAAGCGGAGGAGATCGGCGACCGGAATTCGCTCGGTCGGCGCCTCGTCCTCGTAATCTCTGGCCACGGGGAGTTGTTGCGTCAATCCTTCGCGACGCAGCAACTCGGCGACGGTCACCCTCCCGTCGTAGTTGGACACGCGCACACCCCTCCGTTCATCACTGTCGGCGACATGTTTACCGTCGTTATCAGTTCGTATCATGAAGAGTGATGAAGATCACCCAGATTTTGCACACTGCGTGATCACGCGGTCGCACTCGGCCCCCGAAAACCGGATCTCTCCGGCCCGACGATACTGAGCCGGTGGAGGTGACGTGATGCGGGCTCGCAATCCCCTCGCCTGGGTGATCCGGGTGGCCGACTGGTTCGAGCAGCGGGGCGTCTACGTGCCCGGCGAGGACAACCAGACGGTCGACCCGTGGCGGGATTTCGGCTGGCTGATCGTGGTCTGGCTGATCGCCATCGGCGCCTTCATCCTCTTTTTCGCCGTCGCGGCCTAGCGCCGAGCGGTCGCGGAACGGGTGGACCAGGTCACGCCTCGTGCCGTCCCGATCACGGATCGGCCACATCCCGACACCAGGTATGCCTCAACCCCGCGCCGCGACTCGCCCGCGGGCGCCGGGACCGCCACAGTGGAGCGGGCTCGGCAGAAGTGACTACCCCGAACGGATCACCCCGGGCCCCGCCGGATGAGCTGAAGGAAGAGGCCTGGAGTGCGCACCCCGAGCAAGCTGCTGACCGCGTTCGCCCTGCTGGCGATCGCCGCCTGCGGCGCGCCGGGGCAGGAGAGCGGCGGCGCGGCCGGCACCGGGGCGCAGCCGCTGGAGCAGGATGCCGGGCCGGTCGCCCAGACCATGGATTTCGGCGAGCAGTACCGGTTCGGCTACGGCCTGAGCATCATGGTCTCCACGCCGAAGTCCTTCCAGCCGAGCAGCGGTGCCTACCCGCAGAGCGCCCGCGCGGTCGCCTTCGACATCTCCGTGCGCAACGACGGCGGTCAGCCCTATCAGCTCTCGGGCCTGTCGGTGTCGGCCACGATCGGCGGCGTGCCCGCCAAGCAGGTCGTCGACTCGACCCTGGGCTACACCGGTATCACCAACGCCGGCAAGGATGTGCCGCCGGGGCACGACGCCGACTTCACGCTGGCCTTCGCCGTCCCCCAGCAGCCGACGCAGCTGCGGCTGACCGTGCGGCCCGCGACCGACAGCTCGGTGGTCTGCGTTTACAGCGGCTCGGCGTGACATACCCTCGCCGCATGGATAACCCTGAGTCAAACCAACATCGACTGTCCGTCGGCGCCGCCGCCACCGACTTCACGCTGCCCGACAGCGAAGGAAAGAACGTTTCGCTCGCGGACTACCGCGGCTCGTTCGTGATCGTCTACTGCTATCCGGCCGCCGGCACACCCGGCTGCACGAAGCAGGCCTGCGACTTCCGGGACAATCTGGCCGACCTGAACGACGCCGGATACCAGGTGCTCGGCATCTCGCCGGACAAGCCGGAGAAGCTCGCGAAGTTCACCGAAGCCGAGAAGCTGACCTTTCCGTTGCTGTCCGACCCCGACAAGACGGTGCTCACCGCCTGGGGTGCCTTCGGAGAGAAGAAGAACTACGGCCGGATCGTGCAGGGCGTGATCCGGTCGACCTTCGTGATCGACCCGGCGGGCAAGATCGCCAAGGCGCTGTACAACGTGCGCGCCACCGGCCACGTCGCCAAGCTCATCAAGGATCTTTCCCTGACCTGAGCGGCGAAAGGCGCCCCGTGCTCTCGCACCACGCCTTAATCGGGTGTGGGCGTAGCGAGGAGGCGTCATCACTGGGCTGGAAACCGGGGTAGGCGAAACTCGGGGAGAAGATCGCGTCCTCGGCCGCGAAATCCTGGTTGCAGCGGCGGCGGGCGAAGTTCGAGCGCACGGCCGGTCTCGCCGAACTGGCCGAAGCCGAGCTGAAAAGCCCGCTGCAGCTCCGAAAACTGGAAAACCTCGTCGAGCACATCGGTTTCCAGGTGGCCGAGGCGCTGGAGCCTGCGCTGACCGCCCGGTTCGCCACGCTTCCTCCCAACGAGGCCGAAGCCGCGATCCTCGCGGTGGTCGACGTCCTCGGCAAAGCCGACCTGTCCGACCGCGCGCTGCTGGCCGACGACGCCGACCCGGAAAAACCGGCCCGCCGCCTGCGGGCCCGGTTCCCGGACCGGCCGCGCGCCGTCGCACTGGCGGAACAGGCCTGGCCGCTGTACGAGTTCGCCACCCTGTCGCTGCACGATCCCGACGTGCCCGCCCTCGCCGATGCCGCGCCGATTCACCGAATCCGGTACCTGCAGATCTACTCGCCGCACGGGGACGACGTGACGCGGTGGGTCGCCCGGACCTTTCCCGATCTCCCTTCCCTGGCGCTGACTAACGTGGACGCGGAGGTCGATCTGGCGCCGTTGCTGGACCTGCCGCTGAACCAGCTCCAGCTCGCCGCCGTGCCCGCCGGGCTGAACCTGGCGCCGCTGGCCGACCGGTCGCTCCAGCTCTTTCTCACCAGGGCCGATTTCTTCACCGGAATCGAAGAACTGGGCCCACAGGTGGAAATCCGCTATCTGACGTGAAGGCCGTCCGGGCGGTTCACCGGTCTTTCGAACGATAGGCGTCGAGCAACTGGTGTTCGGCGTCGTCGAGATAATCCGCGAGCAGCCGCTCCGCGCCCGGGCCGTCCCCAGCCCGCAGGGCCTCGAGGATTTCCTTGTTGCGCGCCAGATACGGTTCGTGGAACCGCTCGGGATCCCCCATCACGTGGAAGACCAGCCGCATCTCGGCGAGCAGTCCGCCCATCAGCTCGTCCGCCCTGGCGCTGCCCGCGAGCGCCGTCAGCGCCTCATGGAACCGCAGGTTGGCGGTACCCATCTCCTGCCAGTTCTGCCGCTTCGCCGCGTCCATGCCCGCTTCGACGGCGACCTCCGTGGGCCGCAGCCGGTCGCCGGGGGGCGCGGCCACGGCGCGGACCGCCGCGCATTGGACGATCTTGCGCAGGCGGTAGAGGTCCGCCACGTCCTCGACGGTCAGCACGCGGACGAAGACGCCGCGGTTGAGCTCGTGCACGAGCAGACGTTCGTGGATCAGCAACCGGAAAGCCTCACGGAGCGTGTTACGGGAGACCTTCAACGCGGTACCGATGGCTTTCTCCGACAGACGCGCGCCCGGTTCGAAATATCCCTCGGTGATGCGCGCGCGCAGGATGTCGGCGAGCCGTTCGGCCATGCTCGTGCGTCCGAGCAGCGCGCGGTCCGACTCCAGGCCCGGGCCCGGAAAAACCGGGTGGGACGCGGCATCGGCGCGCACGGCGACCTCCTCGGACCTCCCGGCTGTGTTACGCCCAGTTAACCAGGAGATCCAAGGACGGTCCAACGTTCCGATCGGCCGAATGGCGCATTGCTGACAAGGAGTACTGCCGGATCGTTCAACGAGATCGCGGCCGCCCCGGTGACCTCAGGAGTCCCCGAGTTCGGCCAGCGAGGGCACCAGAGCCCGAAGAGCCCGGCCTCGATGCGAGGCGGCGTCCTTCTCCGCCGGGGCGAGTTCCGCCGACGTGCGTGTCTCGCCCTCGGGAACGAAGATCGGGTCATAGCCGAAACCGTTGGCACCACTGGCCTTCCGGGTCAGCGTGCCGCGCCACTCACCGCGGACGACGGTCTGGCCGCCGCCCGGGACGACGAGCGCGGCGGCGCACACGAAGGCGCCGCCCCGGCGCTCGTCCGGGGTATCCGACAGCTGCCCGAGCACCAGGTCGAGGTTGGCCTGATCGTCGCCGTGCCGCCCGGCCCAGCGCGCCGAGAGCACGCCGGGCATGCCGTTCAGGGCATCGACGGACAGCCCCGAATCGTCGGCGACCGACGGCAGCCCGGTCGCGGCGACCGCGTCCCGCGCCTTCGCCAGCGCGTTCGCCTCGAACGTGGCCCCGGTCTCGGGTGCCTCCTCGAACTCCTCGACGTCGGCGAGCCCGATCACCTCCAGGCCGGAGACGTTCTCGGCGCTCAGGATCCGGCGCAGTTCCTCGAGTTTCTTGGCGTTCCGCGTGGCCAGCAGGACCCGGATCACTTCGCCCCCTTCGACTTCTTGCCCGGCTGCGGTTCCGGCAGCACACCGGGGTACGGCTCGGCCAGCGCCTTGATCTGCTTGCGGGTCAGCTCTTCACAGCCGGACAGCGCCAGGTCCAGCATGGTGTCCAAAGTGGACCGCGTGAACGTGGCGCCCTCGCCGGTCCCCTGCACCTCGATCAGCGTGCCGGCATCGGTGGCGACCACGTTGAGGTCCACCTCCGCGCGCGAGTCCTCCTCGTAGGGGAGATCCAGGCGTACCCGGCCGTCCACCACGCCGACGCTGATCGCCGAGACCATCGCCGAGAGCGGCTGTGGATCGGCCAGCCGGTGCGCCGCGCCCAGCCAGGTGATGGCGTCGGCCAGTGCCACGTAGCCGCCGGTGATCGCGGCCGTGCGGGTCCCGCCGTCGGCCTGGATGACGTCGCAGTCGAGGTGGATGGTGTTCTCGCCGAGCGCGGACAGGTCGATGCAAGCGCGCAGTGACCGGCCGATGAGCCTGCTGATCTCGTGCGTCCGCCCGCCGATCCGGCCCTTGACCGACTCCCGGTCGCCGCGGTCGTGGGTGGCCGAGGGCAGCATCGCGTACTCGGCGGTGACCCAGCCGAGGCCGGAGCCCGTCCGCCACCGGGGCACGCCCTCGGTCACGCTCGCGGCGCACAGCACCCTGGTCCTGCCGAACTCGATCAGTACCGAGCCCGCCGGCCAGTCCTGGTAGCCACGGGTGATCCGCACTTCGCGGAGCTGGTCGTCGTTCCTGCCATCTTTTCGCACCACGCGGCAAGCCTAAGGCCAGCGCGGGTACCTCGGTCATCCAACGCCGCGATCGGGGGGACCGCGGAGGTCAGAGGAGGTAGCTGGCGCCCTGCTCGGCCAGCACGGCGCCGGGGAACTCGGCGCACGCCTCGGCGAGCACGGCCGCACGGTCGCTCCACGGCGCGACGTGCGTGAGCAGCAGCCGGCCCGCGCCGGCCCGCCGGGCCAGCGCCCCCGCCTGGGTACCGGACAGATGCACCCCACCGGGACGGCCGGGCGCATGGGTCCAGGTCGCCTCGGCGAGCAGCACGTCCACGCCGAGCGCGAGTCGGTCGAGCGCCGCGCACGGACCGGTGTCGCCGGTGTAGGCGAGCGTGCGACCGCCGTGGCTCACCCGGATTCCGAACGCCTCGGTCGGATGATCCACCGGCAGCGACCAGACCTCGAACGGTCCTATGTGGACCGTGGTGCCGGGCCGCAGCGCGTGGAACGCGAACACGTCCGACAGGTCGGTCTCGGCCAGTTCGGTTTCGTTGGGGGCGTAGGCGTTGGCCAGCCGCCCCGCCGCGTCCCGCGGCGCGTGCACCGGCAGGCGCCGCGCGCACACGTCGTAGGGCGGCTTGGGATGGTAGCGGCGCAAGACGGTCAACGCGCTGAAGTCGGCGCAATGGTCCGGGTGCAGGTGGGTGAACAGCAGCGCGCCCAGATCGAACGGGTCGTGCCGCGCCTGGAGTTCGGCGAAGGTGCCGTTGCCCAGTTCGACGGCGAGCAGGAAACCGTCCGCTTCGAGCAGATAACCGGAAGCGGGCTCACCCGGTCCGGGGATGCTGCCCGAACAACCCAGAATCGTCAGTCGCACGGACACCTCGTCACGCTGTTAGTGCGGGGGAAAGCGCGAAGCCCAGGAACCGCCGGGCCAGGCGCGCGAAGGGCTCGGGTGAGCCGGTGGCGAGAAACTCGTGCTTCGGCGGGGTGTCCCGCTCCGCCAGGAGGTCGAGTTCGGTGAGCACCCGGACGATGTCCTTCACGGTTTCCTCCGCACTGGACACGAGGGTCACCTCCGGGCCCATCACGATCTGCAGGACGCCGGTCAACAAGGGGTAGTGGGTGCAGCCGAGCACCAGCGTGTCCACCTCGGCGCGCAACAACGGATCCAGATATCCCTGCGCGAGCCCGAGCACCTGCCGGCCCGAGGTGATCCCGCGCTCGACGAAGTCCACGAAGCGGGGGCAGGCGACACTGCTGATCGCCACCTCCGGCGCGGCCGCGAACGCGTCGTCGTAGGCGCGCGAGCGGACGGTGCCCTCGGTGCCGATGACCCCGATCCGGCCCGTGTGGGTCGCCGCGACCGCGCGCCGCACGGCCGGGAGCACGACCTCGATCACCGGCACGTCGTAGCGCTCACGCGCATCACGCAGGCAGGCCGCCGAAGCCGTGTTGCAGGCGATGACCAGTGCCTTCACCCCACCCGACACCAGCTCGTCGAGATTGGCCAGCGCCAGCTCGCGGGCCCGCGCGATGGGCAGCGGACCGTACGGATTGTGCGCGGTGTCGCCGACGTAGCGCACCTGCTCCTGGGGCAACTGGTCGAGGATCGCCCGCGCGACCGTCAGGCCCCCGACGCCGGAATCGAACACACCGATGGGAGCCTCGCGATCGATCACGCTGCGAGGGTACCGGGCGCGGCGCGCCGGCGGTCCGACCTCGCCGCGAACCACGCCGCGAGCACCCCGCCGAGCGCGCCGAACACGTGCGCCTGCCAGGACACCCCCGGATTCCCGGGCAGCAGGGCCCACAGCGTGCCACCCCACAGCAGGAGCAGGATCCCGGCCACCACGAGCTGCGCGAAGCTGCGGGTGAAGATCCCCCGCACCAGCAAGTAGGCCAGCCAGCCGAAGGCCAGACCCGACGCGCCGATGGTGGTCGTGCCGCTGTCGCCGGTCAGCCAGACGCCGAACCCGCTCACCACCCAGATCGTCGCGGTGACCGCGATCCACCGCACGATGCCGGTCGCCATCGCGAGGAAGCCGAACACCAGCACCGGAACGGTGTTGCTGAACAGATGCGCCCACCCGCCGTGCAACAGCGGAGCCCAGACCACACCGTCCAGACCGGACAGCGTGCGGGGCATGATCCCGTCCCGGTCCAGCCTGCCGTGGAGTGCGAGATCGACCACTTCGACGAGGTACAGCAGGGCGGTGAAGGCGAGGATGACCAGGCCCGCCGTCTTCGGATGGGGCGGCAGGACGCGGTGGGCACCCTCGACCGGTGCGGCTGAGGCGGGAGGGTTGCTCATGTCATCAACGGTACGGATCACCTTCGGTGGGCGCCTCGGGTGAAAACCCTGATTTCGTACATGAGTCCGGCAGACGACCGGATCGATGACGTGCGGTGAGGATTCGCTTCCGCAGCGTTGATAGCGCCCTAACCTCCGCGAAACACGACCACGGTTCCCTGTCCTGCACAGCAACTCTCTCACCACTACCGGAGGTCAGCGTGACGAGCATTTACGACCAGATCGGTGGCCAGGAGGCCCTCATCGTGGTGGTCGACGACTTCTACCAGCGGGTGCTCGCCGACCCCGAACTGGCCGGCTTCTTCACCGGCACCACCATGTCACGGCTGAAGGGCAAGCAGGTCGAGTTCTTCGCCGCGGCGCTGGGTGGGCCGCAGGAGTACAGCGGCCAGTCGATGAAGGACGCCCACCGCGGCCGCGGCATCGGTCAGCAGCACTTCGACCTCGTCGCGAAGTACCTGATCGAGGCCCTGCTGGCCGCGGGAGTGCCCCAGGAAACCGTCGAGAAGATCATCGGGGCCATCGCGCCCCTCGCGCCGGACATCGTGTCCAGCGCCGCGTGAATCCCCCGACGGACTCGACGGAAAAGTCCCCTTACCGGAGATGACCACCGGTAAGGGGACTCGAAGAATCCGCTGAAGAATCCGCTAGGCCCAGAGCTGACCGTCGAGACGTTCCGCCGCCTCGTCCAGGGTTCCGCTGTAGGCACCAGTGGACAGGTACTTCCAGCCGGCGTCGGCCACGACGAACGCGATATCGGCCTTTTCGCCCCGCGCCACCGCCTTCTCCGCGACGCCCAGCGCGGCATGCAGCACCGCACCGGTGGAAATCCCGGCGAAAATGCCTTCGTGCTCCAGCAGTTCGCGGGTCCGGCGAAGCGCGTCGTAGGCACCCACCGAGTAACGGCCGTTGAGCACGTCCGGGTCGTACAGCTCCGGCACGAATCCCTCGTCGAGGTTGCGCAGCCCGTAGACCAGCTCCCCGTAGCGCGGCTCGGCGGCGATGATCTGCACGTCCGGCTTCTGCTCGTGCAGGTACCGCCCGACCCCCACCAGCGTTCCCGTGGTGCCGAGCCCACCGACGAAATGCGTGATCGTCGGCAGGTCCTTGAGCAGCTCGGGACCCGTGCCTCGGTAGTGCGCGTCCGCATTCGCCGGATTGCCGTACTGGTAGAGCATCACCCAGTCAGGGTTCTTCTCGGCCAGTTCCTTGGCCCTGCGCACCGCCTCGTTGGACCCGCCGGCGGCCGGCGAGAACACGATGCGGGCGCCGTAGGCCTGCAGCAGTTGCTTGCGCTCGGTCGAGGTGTTCTCCGGCATCACGCAGACCAGGCCGTAGCCCTTGAGCTTGGCGGCCATGGCCAGGGAAATACCGGTGTTGCCCGAAGTCGGCTCCAAAATGGTGGAACCGCGGCGCAGCGTACCGTCCCGCTCGGCGGCCTCGATCATGGCGAGCGCCGGGCGGTCCTTGACGGACCCCGTCGGGTTGCGGTCCTCCAGCTTCGCCCACAACCGCACGTCGCGCGCCGGGGACAGCCGGGGCAAGCCCACCAGCGGAGTGCCACCGAGGGCGTCGAGCAAGGACTCGTAGCGAGCCATGGGTATCAGCCGCTCAGCGCCCGCCGCCGGCGACGGCCGGCAGGATCGTCACCGTGTCGCCGTCCTTCACCTCGGCGTCGAGACCGCCGGCGAAGCGCACGTCCTCGTCGTTGACGTAGACGTTGACGAACCGGTGCAGCTTCTCTTCCTTGACCAGACGGGCCTTGAGGCCACCGTGCCTGGACTCGATGTCGTCGATCACCTCAAGCACCGTCTTGCCGGACGCCTCGACGGACTTCTCGCCGCCGGTGTGCGTGCGCAGGATGGTCGGGATGGACACGGTCACGGCCATGTGTAATACCTCCGCTTGGTTCTCTCTAGGACAGACGTTCGGGTCCCGGGCGTTATTCCAGGATTTCGACGGGCTCCTCGGTGATGACCCCGTCGACAATCCGGTACGACCGGAATTCGTGCTGGTCCCGATCCCGGGTGGAGACCAGCACATAGTGCGCGTCCGGCTCGGAGGCGTAGGACACATCGGTACGCGACGGGTACGCCTCGGTCGCGGTGTGCGAGTGGTAGATCACCACCGGCACCTCGCCGTTCGCGTCCATCTCCCGGTAGAGCTTGAGCAGGTCACCGGAGTCGAACTCGTAGAACGTCGGCGACCGGGCCGCGTTGAGCATCGGTATGAACCGCTCGGGCCGGTCGGCACCCTCCGGTCCGGCGATCACCCCACACGCCTCGTCGGGGTGGTCGCGCCGGGCGTGCGCGACGATCTCGTCAACCATTTCACGGTGGATCCGAAGCACGTTGTCATCTTACGGGCTGGATACACCGTGTTCACAGAGTGAGAAGCCGCACGCGCCCGACGAGCGCCACATCGTCGTCCCAGGTCAGCCCAGCCGACGCGTGGCCACCTTCACACTCTCCGCGACCGGGCGCCGGACGTCGGGCACGGCGGCGAGCATCGGCTCGATCACCGGCCACGCCCCGGCGAGCCGGTGAGCCGTCTCGGTGACCACTTCGGCCAGTCCGGCGTGGACGCCGAGCCGCTGTTCCAACGCGACGAACTCGCTCACGGTCACGTGCTCCGCCTCGGTCCGCCCCGCCCAGGGCATACCGAGGCCGTGGTACCCGTAGGGCAAGGTCGAAACAAGATCGTAGGCAGGTGAGAGCGTGGGGCGCCGTCGGTCGCGATAGATGAGAGACCAGTTCTTCAGATGAGCGTCGCTGTTCCCGATGATGATGTTGAAGGCGAGCCGCCTGGCGAATTCACGCAACGATTCGACGTCGTGGCGGCGATAGACGAGCGCGGCCACGGTTTCGAAGTTCGAGTCGTACTTGCGCTCGGGATAGAAGCCTCGAACCTGCGCCAGGTCCTCGATGTGAATCGGGCTCCGGTCCTCGTCCCGGTCGAACCGTCGAACCGGGTAGGCCCATTCTTCGCCGTTCGGCCAGAGATTGTCGGGAAGCTCCGGAAGTTCGTCTCGATGCCGCAGCGACACCTCGGGAACATCGAGGCCGCACTCCTGGGCCAGCGACATCATGGCGTACTCATTCTGCGGGACACCGGGGAAGGACGCGTCCGGAAACTTGACGATCCAGTCACCGCGCTCGTCCGCCCCGGGCAAGGTGAGGCGCTCACCAACCCGGACCATGGAGAACTTCATCGTGACGCCGGCCAGCGAGAACCGGAACCTGGTCCGGCTCCCGCCACGGGGCGAAGCAGCCACGAACTGGTCCGCGGCGTCGCCGTCGGCCCAGATCGGGTTCCGGTCCAAGTCGTCGTCGGCGCGCACCTCCACGGCCCCGGGAAGGTCGTGTCCCACCTCGGCTATCAGATCGACCTCGCGGTCCAGGGGAACGCCACGCTGTGCCGCTATCCAACGGCGAAGTCGTTCCTCGGGGAGAAGATTGGAAAACCACGGAGGCAAGCTCAGGCGCTTGACCCGATGTTCGGCCGGACTCTCCTCGAAATGCAGTCCGAGCACGGGGCGGCGCGGGTCGTCGAGATAATCCTGCCCGAAGGAGAACCTGGTGATAGCGCCCCGCTGCTGCAGCAGTCCGATCTTCCGCCCGTAAAGCAGGACCGCGAAACTACGCTCAGGTATCGGCATGGAATTCCCCGGACCCGAACGGGTCCGCCTCCTCCTGACCGTTGTCGGCCAGGTCTTCTTCGTCGAAGACCAGTGAGGACAGCGGCGGCGTGTCCTCGAGTTCATACTCACACATGAGCTGGACGAACCGCTCGAGCTCGTCCTCGATGATCCGTTGCCGGGTCTCGAAGAACTCGGCGGCCCGATCGGCGTCACCGAGAGCGTCGAGCAACGCCGGCGTCAAGGCATGAGAACGGAGCAGCCCGGGCCAGTCGATGGCCTTGGCAGGATCCCGGGCAACCAGAAACTCCTCGTCGATCTCGCCGATCGCGACCTCCTGGTCGGGGATCAGGATCCGGTTCGCCGCCCACAGCCTGTAGTGGGCCGCTCGCGCGCCGGAGCGCAGCCGGGGAACCGCCTCTGCCGGGGTCGAGCGATCGCCTACGAGCTCGTCGAGGTGGCTCACCTCGTAGCGCTCACCGGTCCGGGGTGACCGGGGACCGTTCCGCCACCACGAACAAAGGATCACCTTCGCCGTACTCTCGTTCGTCCGGAAAGTACGGGGGTGCATGGGCGCGCGCTCCCGCCCGGACAGAACGGCCAGCAGTTCTTGCACCGACTCGCTGGCACTGCCGGGGACGATCCGCCGGTTCAACTGGCGGGTCGTCCCAGTCGTACTGCCCTTGAACAGTGCGGGGCCGATCAGCGCTGCCCGCCAGAACCAGCGCCGCAGGAGCACGAGGTCCCGCTCCCGCACGACCGGATGCAACCCGAAGAAGCGGGTCAGCACGATCAGCAGATAGCGATACGGCAGGAAACTGAAGTGCGGGACGTGCGCGGTCTCCTGCAGAAAGACGACCGCGCGCGCGAGCGCCTGCTCCCCCTCGGCGAAAGCCGTCTGCCGATCCTCGTCGGTGAAGTCGATCGCACCCTTGCGATCCGTCGAATCGAATTCGAGCCTGATCTCCCGCTGCACATCCGCCCCGCGACGGGACAGCAGGGCGAGCAACACGGTGTCGTCGTCGATCCGGCCGAACCCGGTTTCCTGGGATATGCGGTCCGCGATCAACGGAATGGCGTGTCGATTCCGTTGATCGGGATTGAGCGCCGAGAAGACCTCCGCACGAGTGAGGGTCTTACCCGAATTGTTCATGCGGTCGAAGATCTCCCGCAGCACATCCTCGTCGGTCTGCTCGACCAGATAAATAGGAATCCGAAATTGACGCAGCCGAGCGGTGATGAGGTTGATCTCCTCGATCCGGTCGGTGACCTCCGGATAAGTTCGCGCCCACCCCAGCACCCTGGTCAGGTCGAAGAGCACCGGGAAGGGAATCACGAAGGGACTGTCATACCTTGTCCGCCGGACGATTCTTCCATGCTCGAGATCATAGGCCAGCGCGAACCGCTCGTCATGGACCGCTTCCTCGGACAAGACATTGTAAAGACTCGTTATTCGCTGCTGACCGTCGACCACCCACCATGCGGTGGGATTGGCAGGCGCGTCTATCTGAACCGCGCCCAAGGTGAGCAGGCCGGCCTCGGCCGGACGTTGCCACAACAGCAGGTTCCCGATGGGGAAATCACGCAATATGCTGTCGAAAAGTTCGCGAACCTCGGCGTACTGCCAGCGCAGGCCGCGCTGAAAACTGGGCACCCTGACCTGCCCGTTGCGGACTCTCCGGACGAGTTCCTGTACCTCCAGGGCGTCCGCGGTGAGCCCGCCTCGAACGTTCTCGGCCATACCCTTTTCCCCACTCGCGCCTGCTGTTTCCGCCAGTCTGCCACAGCACACCGACACAAACGCGGCACCGCGCCTACCCCGCGAACACCTCGGGCCAGACGTCGCGATAGGCGGGAAGGCCGGGCAGGCCCGTGGCGGAAAGCGTGCCCCGCACCATGGCGCGGGCGAAGACCCGGGCCGCCGCCGAGCACAACGCGTCCAGCGCGACGGTGCGCGGCCCGTCGCCGGACGGCAGCGCGCGGGCGCCGGTCGCGACGGCGAAAACCGTGTCGCCGTCGAACATCGTGTGCGCCGGGCGGACCGCGCGCGCGAGGCCGTCCTGAGCGGCGACCGTCAGCCGCCGGCAGTCCGCCTTGGACAACTCGGCATCCACGGCCACGACGCCGATCGTGGTGTTCAGGTCCGTCCGCTGGACCGCGGGCACGTCCCCCGGCCGATCCGGCCACACCACACCGAAATCGCCGTGATCGGCCGCGTACGGCACGCCGGTGTCGAGCCGCACCGCCTCCCCCGCGGCGTTCACCACGGCCAGGGCTCCGACGGTGAAGTCACCGACGACTTCGCTGGCCGTGCCGACCCCGCCCTTGAGCGAGCCGACCCTCGCGCCCGCTCCCGCGCCGACGGTGCCCTCCTCGACCGGCCCCGCGGAAGCCGCTTCGCAGGCGGCGTAACCGAAGGACGCGTCGGGACGGTTCCCCCACTCACCGCGCGGCAAATCGAAGATGACCGCCGAGGGCACGATCGGCACCACCTCGTGCGCCGCCGCGCCGACCCGGAAACCGTGGTGGTGCCCGGAAAGCCAGCGCATGACCCCGTCCGCGGCCGCCAGCCCGTAGGCGCTGCCGCCGGACAGGCAGATCGCGTGCACCTGCCGGATCAGGTTCTCCGGCTCCAGCAGGTCGGTCTCGCGGGTACCCGGCGCCCCGCCACGCTGGTCCACCGCGCCGGTCGCACCGGCCGGGACGAGCACCACGGTGGTCCCGGTCGCCCAGCCCGGTTCGATGCGATGGTGGTGTCCGACCAGTACGCCCTCGACGTCGGTGATCATGCGGCGAGCGCTTGGACGAGGCTTTCCTGCACCCAGGTGAGCCAGTGGTAGACACCCAGGTGCGGGGAACGCGGGTCGTCGTCGGGGAGTTCGTCGGGCATGTCCTCGGTCACGTCGAGCGCGGTGCCCAGCGCCAGTCGCACGTCGTTCAAGGCCGACAGCCACGCGTCGGCCTGTTCGAAGGTCAACCGGACGTCGCCGCCGTCACGCGGCAACGTCTCCATGACCACCGCCGCGACCGCCACCTTCGCCTCGACCAGTTCCGGCTCGTGCAGCGACCGCAGCGCCGCCGCGGAGTCCAGGTCCTCCTTTGTCGGGTTGTCCGGGTCGAGCCGGTGGTAGTCGGGCAGCAGCCGGGAAAGCACCGGGTCGTCCGGTGATTCCGCCGGCCCGGTCCGGATCCCGGTCAGCTCGGCCAGCGGATCCTGCGGCGCCTCCTCGGCGCGCGCCCGCAGCATGTCCTCGAGCTGGCTGACCAGTCCGCGCAGCACGGCCGCCTCCTGCTGTTCGAAGCCGGCCAGCACCTTGCCACCGCGCTTGCGCCAGGTCTTCACGAGCTGTGCTCCATGGTCGCCCACAACCCGGCGGCATGCAGTTTCGTCACGTCGCCCTCGACCTTCTCCTTCGACCCGGACGACACGATCGCACGGCCCTTGTGATGCACGTCGAGCATCAGCTTGGTGGCGTGGTCCCGGCTGTATCCGAACAGCTTCTGGAACACGTACGTCACGTAAGACATCAGGTTGACCGGGTCGTTCCACACGATGGTCTGCCACGGTCTGTCCTCGGCACCGAGGTCAGCCCCGGCTGGCTCAACCTGCGTCTGTTCGGCTTCGACAGGCGTGGTCATACACACCATGTTGTCACGGAACTGACACTCGGTGGACCAGTGGGCGGTCCGTTCGGGTGATTCGTAGGCTGATGCCATGGGCCTCGATCAAACGCTCGGCAGTACTGCCCTGCTCACCGACCACTACGAGCTGACAATGCTGGCCAGCGCGCTCACCAACGGCACCGGCGGCCGGCCGTGTGTGTTCGAGGTCTTCGCCCGGCGACTGCCCGACGGGCGGCGGTACGGGGTCGTCGCGGGCACCAACCGGGTGCTCGACGCGATCGCGGATTTCCGGTTCGGCGACGCGGAAATCGCCCAGCTGGCCTCGACCGCGGTGGTCGACGACGACACGCTGGCCTGGCTCGCCGATTACCGTTTCACCGGCGACATCGACGGTTACGCCGAAGGTGAGTTGTATTTTCCCGGCTCCCCCGTGCTGACCGTCAGTGCCAGTTTCGCCGAAGCCGTGGTGCTGGAGACGCTGGCGCTGTCCATCCTCAACCACGACACCGCGATCGCCTCGGCGGCCGCGCGGATGTCCGCCGCCGCTCATGGCAGGCCGATCATCGAGATGGGCAGCCGGCGCACCCACGAGTACGCGGCGGTCGCCGCCGCCCGCGCCGCCTATCTGGCCGGTTTCGCCACGACCTCCAATCTGGAGGCCGGCCGCCGCTACGGCATCCCCACCCGGGGCACTGTGGCGCATGCCTTCATGCTGCTGCACGACACCGAGGAAGACGCCTTCCGCTCCCAGGTGGCGAAGATGGGCGCGGACACCACGCTGCTGGTGGACACCTACGACATCACCCAGGGCATCGAAACGGCGGTCCGGGTGGCCGGGCCCGAGCTGGGCGCGATCCGCATCGACTCCGGCGACGTCGGAGTACTCGCCCGCAAGGCGCGCGAACAACTCGACTCGCTCGGCGCCCGCGACACCCGCATCGTGGTTTCCGGCGACCTCGACGAGCACGCGATCGCCGCGCTGCGGGCCGAGCCGGTGGACGCCTACGGGGTCGGCACCTCGGTGGTGACCGGTTCCGGCGCGCCGACCGCGGGAATGGTGTACAAGCTGGTCGAGGTGGCCGGCAGGCCGGTGGCCAAACGAAGTGAGAACAAGGCGTCCCGTGGTGGCCGCAAGGCCGCGCTGCGGCGGCACAAGCCGACCGGCACCGCGATCGAGGAGGTGGTCTACCCCACCGCCGCGCCGCCCGAGACCGGCGAGGACGACCGCCTGTTGCACATCCCGTTGATGCGCGGTGGCCGGCCGGTGGACGATCTACCCGGCCTCGACGACGCCCGCGCCAGACTTCGGCGGGGCCTGGTGAGCCTGCCTTGGGAGGGGCTCAAGCTCTCCCATGGGGAACCCGCGATCCCGACCGTGTTCCGGTGAGCGCGACACTGGTCACGGCTTCGAAAGAGGGGACAAGATGAGCAACGCACTGATCGTGGTGGATGTGCAGAACGACTTCTGCGAAGGCGGTTCGCTGGCGGTCGCCGGTGGCGCGCGGACCGCCGCCGAGATCACCACGCGGCTGGCCGAGGGCGGATACGATCACGTCGCCGCGACCCGCGACTACCACATCGATCCCGGCGAGCACTTCAGCGACCAGCCCGACTTCGTGACGTCGTGGCCCCGGCACTGCGAGGCCGGCACCCCCGGCGCGGCGTTCCATCCGGCGCTCGACGTGGGCCCGATCTCCGCGGTGTTCTCGAAGGGCCAGTACAGCCACGGCTACTCGGGATTCGAAGGCACGACCGGAGCGGGTGAACGGCTCGCCGACTGGTTGCGGGAGCGTGACGTGACGGACGTCGACGTCGTCGGCATCGCGACCGACCACTGCGTGCGGGCGACCTCGCTCGACGCGGCCCGCGCCGGGTTCTCGGTCCGGGTACTGCTGGATCTGACCGCCGGAGTCGCCCGGCCGAGCGTGGAGAAGGCGCTCGGCGAGCTGCGCGCGGCGGGCGTCACCCTCACCGGAACCCCGAAGGTCGGCTGATGCGTGCCACGTTGAAGAAGCAGAACATCCGGTTCCGCGAGCGGCTCGCGGCGAGCAAGGTGATCGCCATCCTGCGCG
>DASSAD010000003.1:0-12732 GCA_035685725.1 Amycolatopsis sp.
GCCTTCGGCAAGGACGGCCTGCTGTTCCCGCTGATCGTGCCCGCCATCGGTGTGATCACCGCCGTGATCGGGGTGTACATCACCAAGGCGCGCAGCGGGGAGAACGGCCTGATCACCATCAACCGGTCCTTCTACATCTCCGCGATGATCTCGGCGGTGCTCTCCGCGGTCGCCGCGTTCGTGTTCCTGCCGAACTCCTTCGCCGGTTTCGGGCCGGATCACGCGGCCATCGCGGGCAATCCGGCCGTGATCGCGACCGTCTCGGTGATCATCGGCATCGTACTGGCCGGGGTCATCCTGCGGCTCACCGGCTACTTCACCGGAACCGAGCACGGGCCGGTCAAGAACGTCGGCAAGACCTCGGAGACCGGTGCCGCCACGGTGATCCTTTCGGGGATCTCGGTCGGCTTCGAATCGGCCGTCTACACCGCACTCGTGATCGGCGCGGCCGTCTTCGGGGCCTTCCTGCTCGGTGGTTCGGTGGCGCTGTTCGCCGTCGCGTTGGCCGGTACCGGTCTGCTGACCACGGTCGGCGTCATCGTCGCGATGGACACCTTCGGCCCGGTCTCGGACAACGCGCAGGGTATCGCCGAGATGTCCGGCGATGTGGACGAAAACGCGGCGCAGATCCTGACCGAGCTGGACGCGGTCGGCAACACCACGAAGGCGATCACCAAGGGCATCGCGATCGCCACCGCGGTCCTTGCCGCGACGGCGCTGTTCGGGTCCTACTCCGACGCGATCGCCAAGGCGCTGGTGACGGCGGGACAGTCGGCGGCGAGCCTGCCGAGCACCTTCTTCAACAACATCGTCAACGCCAACACCCTGGTCGGCGTGATCATCGGTGCGGCCGTGGTGTTCATGTTCTCCGGTCTCGCGGTCAACGCGGTCTCGCGGGCGGCCGGCGCGGTCGTCTACGAGGTGCGCCGCCAGTTCCGGGACATCCCGGGGATCATGGAGGGCACGACGCGGCCGGAATACGGCAAGGTCGTCGACATCGTCACCCGTGACTCGCTGCGGGAGCTGGCGACGCCGGGTCTGCTGGCGGTGTTCGCCCCGATCGCGGTCGGCTTCGGTCTCGGCACCGGTGCGCTCGCCGGATATCTGGCGGGTGCCATCGCGACCGGCACCCTGATGGCGATCTTCCTGGCGAACTCCGGCGGTGCCTGGGACAACGCGAAGAAGCTCGTCGAGGACGGGCACCACGGCGGCAAGGGTTCCGAGGCACACGCGGCCACCGTCATCGGTGACACGGTGGGAGACCCGTTCAAGGACACCGCCGGTCCCGCGATCAACCCACTGATCAAGGTGATGAACCTGGTTTCGGTGTTGATCGCGCCCGCGGTCGTGCAGTTCTCGATCGGTGCGGACGCCTCGCTCGGATTGCGGATCGCCGTCGCGGTGGTCGCCGTCGCGGTCATCGTGATCTCGGTGGTGGTTTCCAAGCGGCGCAGCACCGCGATCGCGGACACCCCCAGCGAGAGCCCCGCGCCCGCCAAGGCGGGGTAGGACTTCCGTGCTCAACAGGGCCCGTCACGCGTTTTCGTGGCGGGCCCTGTTGCACTTGTCGTGCCCGGGAGTTGCGAAGCGTTAAGGGATCGGTACCGTCGGGAGGAGGTCCCCGTCGTCAGGAGGTGCTGGTGTGCGAACCAGGAAATCCCTTTTCCTGGTGCTGTTGACCGGCTTGTGCGCGGCGCTGGTGGCCTGTGGCCAGCAGCCGTCGGCCTCGGTCGCCGACCAACCGGGCGGTCCCGGGATGTCGAAGGACGAGGTGGAGCAGCAGGATGCCGCCACCAGCTGGGCCAATGACTACTGCCTCGCGGTCGGTTCGCTGGTGGACGGGCTGGCCACGATGCCGACGGTGGATCCGAGCACCGCGCAGCGCGCCGTGCAGACCTCCAGCGACCTGCTCGCCTCGGTGATCAGTGGACTGGACAAGGCGGTGCAGGGGCTCAACCAGTTGCCGCCTTCGCCGGTGCCCGGCGGGGACGGGGTGCGCGCGAACGCGGTCGCGTCCTTCACCGCCGTGCGTGCCCGCGCGGCGGATGCCAAGGCGCGCCTGGACAGCGCCCGCGACTCCACCAAGATCGATCAGGAGACACTGGGCGCGGCCCGCGAGCCGCTGGACGAGGTTTCCAAGCTCGATCTGCTGGCCGGGTTCAGCTCCATCCCAGATCTGCTCACGGCGAGCGCGCACGCACCCGTTTGCGAGCAGCTCACCAGTGAGAAGGGGCAAGACGGGGCCATACCCGGGTAGTAGCGCGGCTCGCCGGTCATGGCAGCGCTCCTCGGCAGGACATGCCCGGCCAGGGAACCGGCGGCATCCGGCTTGCCATGGCGCCTGGTGTGCCACGGATTTTCCGTCCCGCGCTCTCGCCCAAAATCGAACTTTTGTTCTACCATTCCCCGGTGGAGCAGATTTCGTTCTTCTCGGCCGAGGCGAGTGGACCGGAGCTCGCCGACCTGGCCGGGTTGTTGTGCGGACCAGGGCAGCTCCTCGGTTTCGGCCGGACCGCCGCCAGGCTTTCCGTCCCGGTGGCCGAACAATGGCGCGCGCACCTGCTGGCAGGCGAACTCGCCCGCCGCGGAGTCGAGGCCGGGGTGGGCAAGCAGGACGGGCGGCCGCTGGTGCGAACCGCTTTCCGGATCGATCTCATCGGGCTGGCCCGGTCCTGGGGCAGTGGTCCGGACAAGATTCTCCCGCCGGGGTTCCGCCTGACCGGTGCCGTCCTGCGATTGTGGGCGCTGGCGGCGGGCCGGCCGGCCGATCGCGGCTATCTGTTCGAGGTCGACGAGCAGGCGCCGGGCACCCACGTTCCGCTCGTGGATGCCTTCCGCCGTCTGGGTTTGGGAGTTCGGGTCGGGCATCCGCCAGGGGGCCGTCCGGTCATCCGGCTGACCGGACGTCGCCGCCTTGCCGCCCTCGGCGAGTTCCTCGGCGCCCCGCCGCCGGCCGCGGAACCGGCCTGGCCTCAGGTCGCCGACGAGACGGGCAGGCCGAGCACGGCCGGCTTCGGCAGCAGGCAGCCCGGCCGGGTCAGGTCGAGAACGTTGCCGGGTCCCACGCATGCCACGATCTGGTAGATCTGCTCGCCGTAGCCGCGTCCTTTGTGGATGGAAATGTGCCCGCTCTCGTCGACCTCGCACGGATTGTCGAGCGTGCAGGAGCCGCCGTCTTCGTTGCCGGTGTTGTCGATGCCCACGATTTCGCCGGCCGGGTTCAGCACGGGCGATCCCGAGGTGCCTGCGACGGTGTCGCAGGGTGCCGTGTACCGGATCGAATCCAGCCACGTGTAGCCCGCCTCGTGTACCGAATAGATCACCCGGTCGATCGCGCAATGCCAGGTTCGCCGGAAATACCCGGAAACGACGCTGATCGGCACGCCCACGTTCTCCGGCGCCGGGGAAAGCGTCAGCGCGTGGCCGCCCAGCCGTTGCTCGATCTGCCGGTAGGTCGAGTCGAGCCGGTACAGGGTGATGTCCGTGCCGGTCATCGTGCTGTAGACGATCTCGTTCGCACGCAGTGTGCCCAAGGTTTGGCCGTCGGTGTCCAGGAGGCTCATGGTGCGGTCGCTGTCGCGGCCGACGATGACCTGTCCGGGCGCGGGAACGCCGGTCCGAGCACAGTGCCCGTTGGTCATCGCCAGCGCCGGGTCGCTGTCCCGGGAGTCCGGCAGGCGGATCAGTGCACCCGAGCAGTTGTCCAACCGGATCGCGCCGGTGTAGTCGTCGGTAGTGGCGGAGGCGGAAGCGAATCCGGTGATGGTGAGGGCCGCGGTGAGGGTAGTCAGGACCATGGACAGGCGGCGTTTCATGGTGCCGGAGCGTAGCGGAACGGTCACCGGACGGCCCCAAGGGTCGTGTGGTGACTGTCACGTGCTAGGTGTGGAAAGGAAACACTGCCCGCTTCGGCACCGATGCGCTTCACGCATTCTCCAACGGCGTGTTGTGCCGACCGGGCGGACACAACCGGCCATCAGCGTGCACACTGGCGGGTTGAACAGGCGTCGCGAAGCAGCGATGGGAACGGGTAGGAGAGCGGACAGCGTGGCTGGAGCACGGACCAAGAAGAACGACACCGGGGTGAACGGTGCCGGCCGTCGGCGGCTCGTGATCGTCGAGTCGCCCACGAAGGCCAAGAAGATCGCTCCTTACCTCGGTGGCGGATACGTGGTCGAGTCCTCGGTCGGGCACATCCGCGACCTGCCGCGCGGCGCCGCCGACGTGCCCGCCAAGTACAAGGGCGAGGCGTGGGCCCGCCTGGGGGTGGACGTCGAGCACGACTTCGAGCCGCTCTACGTGGTGACCCCGGACAAGAAGGCCAAGGTCACGGAGCTGAAGAACCTGCTCAAGGACGTCGACGAGCTCTACCTGGCGACCGACCCCGACCGTGAGGGCGAGGCCATCGCCTGGCACCTGCTGGAGACCCTCAAGCCGAAGGTCCCGGTGCGCCGGATGGTGTTCCACGAGATCACCGAACAGGCGATCCGGGCGGCCGCGGCCGACACCCGGGAGCTGGACACCGACCTGGTCGACGCCCAGGAGACCCGCCGCATCCTCGACCGGCTCTACGGCTACGAGGTCTCGCCGGTGCTGTGGAAGAAGATCATGCCGAAGCTCTCGGCGGGCCGTGTCCAGTCGGTGGAGGTCCGGCTGATCGTGGAGCGCGAGCGGGAGCGGATGCGCTTCACCTCGGCCTCCTACTGGGACATCGCCGCCACGATGGATGCCGGCGCGGACGCTTCGCCGCGCGCGTTTCCGGCGCGGCTGGTGTCGGTGGCCGGCGCCAGGCTCGCGACCGGCCGCGACTTCGGCCCCGACGGCCGGCTCAAGGCTTCCGCGACCGAGGTCCGCGTGCTCACCGAGGCCGACGCGACCCGGCTGGCCGGGGCTCTGCGCGGGCAGGGCTTCGCCGTCGCCAGTGTCGAGGAGAAGCCGTACACGCGGCGGCCCTACGCGCCGTTCATGACCTCGACGCTGCAGCAGGAGGCCGGCCGTAAGCTGCGCTTCTCCTCGGACCGGACGATGCGGATCGCGCAGCGCCTCTACGAGAACGGCTACATCACCTACATGCGTACCGACTCGACCACGTTGTCGGAGTCGGCGCTGAGCGCGGCACGTGCCCAGGCGACCGAGCTCTACGGTTCCGAGTACGTCGCGCCCAGCCCCCGGCAGTACACGCGAAAGGTCAAGAACGCCCAGGAAGCGCACGAGGCGATCCGGCCGGCCGGTGAGGTGTTCCGGACCCCGGGCCAGGTGGCCGGCGAGCTCCAGAGCGATGACTTCCGGCTCTACGAGATGATCTGGCAGCGCACGATCGCCTCGCAGATGGCCGATGCCAAGGGCACCACGATGTCGGTCCGGATCGTCGGCACGGCCGAAAGTGGCGAGGAATGCACCTTCGCCTCGTCCGGTCGCACGATCACCTTCTCCGGCTTCCTCAAGGCCTACGTCGAGGCGGTGGACACCGAGGCCGGCGGCGAGGCCGACGACAAGCAGAGTCGCCTGCCGCGGCTGGTCAAGGACCAGGCGCTCACCGCCACCGAGCTGAACCCGGACGGGCACACCACCTCGCCGCCCGCCCGCTACAGCGAGCCGAGCCTGGTCAGCAAGCTCGAGGAGCTCGGTATCGGCAGGCCGTCCACGTACGCGTCGACGATCAACACCATCCAGGACCGCGGTTACGTCTGGAAGAAAGGCTCCGCGCTGGTGCCCTCGTGGGTCGCCTTCGCGGTGGTGGGGCTGCTCGAACGGCATTTCGAGCGCCTGGTGGACTACGACTTCACGGCCGCGATGGAAGACGAGCTCGACCGCATCGCCGCGGGTGACGAGCAGCGCACCCGGTGGCTGTCGAAGTTCTACTTCGGCGGCGATATGGGCGTGGACGGCTCGATCGGCCGCCTCGGCGGGCTGAAGAAGCTGGTCGGGACGGGTGTCGAGGACATCGACGCCCGCGAGATCAACTCGATCCCGCTGTTCGACGATGACGCCGATCGCACGGTGTACGTGCGCGTCGGCCGCTATGGGCCGTATCTCGAACGCGAGGTCGACGGCAAGTCGCAGCGCGCGAACCTGCCCGAGGATCTGCCGCCGGACGAGCTGACCGCGGAGATCGCCGAGAAGCTGTTCGCCACGCCACAGGAGGGCAGGGGGCTGGGCACGGATCCGGTCTCCGGGCACGAGATCGTGGCCAAGGAGGGCCGCTTCGGGCCCTACGTCACCGAGATCCTGCCGGAGCCGGAAGAGCCGGCGGACGGCAAGAAGACGACCAAGGCCAAGAAGCCCAAGCCCCGGACGGGGTCGCTGTTCAAGTCGATGTCGGTCGCGTCGGTGACTCTCGAGGACGCGCTCAAGCTGCTTTCGCTGCCGCGGGTCGTCGGCAAGGACCCCGAGTCCGGCGACGAGATCACCGCGCAGAACGGCCGTTACGGGCCGTATCTGAAGAAGGGGACCGACTCGCGGTCGCTGGACACCGAGGACCAGCTGTTCACGATCACCCTGGAAGAGGCGCTCAAGATCTACTCGGAGCCGAAGCGCCGCGGCCGGCAGGGCACCGCGAAGCCGCCGCTCAAGGAGCTGGGCGACGATCCGGTGTCGGGTAAGCCGATGGTGGTCAAGGATGGTCGTTTCGGGCCGTACGTGACGGACGGGGAGTTCAACGCCACGCTCCGCAAGGCGGACAGCATCGAGGAGTTGACCGCCGAGCGGGCGGCGGAGCTGCTGGCCGAGAAGCGGGCCAAGGGGCCCGCGCCGAAGCGGAAGGCGCCGGTCCGGAAGAAGACCACGGCCAAGGCGAAGTAGCGCGTCCGCCGGGCGGCCGGCCGCCCGGCTCGAACAGGCGTTCTACGAAAACTGTCGGTGGGTGGGTGCACACTGCCTACCCATGACCACCATCTTCGAACTGATGTGCGAGGCGGCCCGGCCCGTGCTCGACGCGGTGCCGGCGCGCCCGCTGTGCCACGATCTCTACGCTCCGCATGCCACGGACGCCGACCTCGAGCGCCTGCGGCGGCCCGTCGCGGGGTCGGCCGATCCGGCCGACCTGGTCGCCGAGATCGAGGCGCACAACGCCTACATGGCCCTGCTGAGGGGCACGCCGTTGATCGAGGACGGCGAACTGAGCCGGGTCGGCATGCGAGCGTTCGACCTGATGCTGCGCGCACCGTTCCGGCTCATGCTCTCCGGGGTGTCCGAGTCCTCGGCCGCGCCGCTCGATGTCCGCTGCTACGCCGACGAGGCGCTCGGACTCCTGTGGAACCACGGCCCGGACGAGGTCACGATGCGGGGGCTCACGCTCCAGGGGATGCTGAGCGAGGTCATCGGCGCGCTGCCTCGCGAGCGCCCCGGGCGCGCGCCGGTTCTGCACCTGTCCGCCGATGCCGATGGGGTGATCCCGGCCTGGCAACAGCCCGACGTCGACCGGCTGAGGGCGTTTCTCGCACGCAAGCGCCGGGGCACCGCGGTGCTGGACCTGCTGGCCTTCGACACCGTCTTCGCCGAGTTCCCCGATCCCGGTTTCGTCCTCATCGACGCTTCCGCGGGCCGCCACGTGCTCGCGTCGTGGGGCACCGGCCTGGTGCTGCGGCCCGCCGGCAGCCGGTGGCTGTCCTGGTGGCTGGGTGAACGCGCGAACTCCATGGCGGTCCGGGGGTGAGGACAGGAGGTGGCCGGGTGGGTGCCCGGGGACGGTCGTGGTGACGCAGTGTTGATCAACCGTGTCGCACGGCTAGCCCGGATGGACGCGTTATCGTCACGAAATGCCCATTACCCTGGGAGGGAGAGCTCCCGGGGTCCGGGAGCAGTGTGAACGACAGGGTCGAGGTCAAGACCACTCGCGCCTCGGTGGCCGCGGACGCGCGTGGGATCCTCGGCCGGGGCCGCGCGCCGGCGCGGACCGAGATAGGGGAGTGGGGCTCATGGCCAAGGACGAGGACGCTCGTTTCGGCGACGGTACGCAGGCGGCGGCGTTCGACGACGCGCTGTCGGAACCGGCCGGCCAACCCGTGGACGATTTCCAGCTCACCCGGGTGGCTTCGCCGGTGCAGCCGGACCCGGATGTGGCCCGGCGGCTGGTGGACGCCGAGCTGGCCGGCGATCGACCCGCCGACCAGTCCGGCGGGGACGCTCCACCGGCCGGCCCGGCCGATCCGATCGCGCCCGCACCCCCGCTCGGAATGGCCCCCCGGCAACGCCGGAAGACGGTCCTGCGGCGGCCGTCCCTGCGCCTCCCGCGCATCTCGCTGCCCGATGCCGGGACCGGACGCCGGGTGCGGCCGTCGAGCGGTTCGACCGGGATCATCGTGGCGCTGGTGCTGATGATCGTGTTCGTGGTGCTGGCGGTCGAGTTCGTGACCAGCCTGATCGGCAGCATTACCGCCGCGTTCACCTGAGGTGTCCGCGTGGTGACCACGTGCGGTGGTGGTGATGGCGTAGCGGTAGGCTGATGTCAGGACACACAACGGCGATCGTGGGGGGCGTCGGGGTAGCCGCGCTTGGGTGACTCTGACCGTGATTGGCGTGTGAAATCGTGAGAGCTTGCCCGTTCTCAGGTTGACAGCGCTACCCTGGCGACACGATCCGGTGACCCGATTGGCCTAACCCTGGGCGGGTGCACCGGCGCCACGGGAGCTAATGGGGTGGGTCGGATCAGCGAAGTCGTAGACACGAAACCGGGCGCGGAGGCACCCGCGAGTCGCGAAGCCTCCACGGTTTACCGGGCGCGACGGGTTCTTGCCATCCGGCCCTTCCGCAGACTGTGGGGGGTCACCTACCTCTGCAGCGTCGCCGACTGGCTGACCATTCTCGGCGTCACCAGCATGGCGACCAAGATGACGCACAACTACACGGCGCAGAACTTCGCCTTCACCGGCGTGCTGCTGTCCGCGTTGGCGCCCGGGCTGCTCTTCGCCCCGGCCGGTGGTCTGCTCGCCGACCGCTTCGACCGCCGGAAGATCATGTTCTGCGCGGATCTGCTCCGGTGCGGGTTCATCATGTCGATCGCGCTGGTGGGCACCGGCTGGTGGCTCTACATCGCGAACTTCCTGGCCAGCGCCAGCGCGATGATGTGGATCCCGTCCAAGGACGCGTCCGTGCCGAACCTGCTGCGCAGGCCCGATCAGGTGGAGATCGCCAACCAGCTGGGGATGGTGATGACCTACGGCCTGGCGGTGATCAGCGCCGGTGCCGTCTACGCGGTCATCACCGGGATCGGCCCCGCGCTGCACCTGCCCGCCACGCTCTTCGGCGAGCTGGGCTTCGCCAAGGTGATCGTGGTGTTGATCGGGCTGCTGTACCTGACCAGCGCGACGCTGATCATCACCCGGATCCCGGAACTGTCCTTGCGCAACGTGCACACGTCGACCGTGGCCGCGCCGAAGCCGCAGGCCGACGCCTCGCCGGGGCTGCGTGAGTTGTTGCGGGACGGCGCGAAGTTCGTCCGCAGTACGCCGCTGGTCCGCGGTTTGCTGATCGGCGCCGCCGGTGCCTTCGCCGCGGGTGGCGCGGTGGTCGGATCCGCCCACACCTATGCCAGCAGTCTGCTCGCCGGTGACTCCGCCTGGGGTCTGTTGGTGGTCGCGGTCTTCCTGGGGCTGGCCACCGGTATGGGTGGCGCACCCAAGCTCGCCCGGCGGCTGCCGCACGACCGGCTCTTCGGGATCTCGATCGTGCTGGCCGGCCTGGCGCTGGTCCTGGTCGCACTCTCACCGCACCTGGCCGTGTCCCTGGTGGCGGTCGCGATCGTCGGTGCGTGCGCCGGCGCCGCCTTCCTGACCGGTGTGACGATCATCGGCTCGCAGGTCGACGATTCGATCCGGGGCCGGATCAACGCGATCTACCAGGCGATGATGAAGATCATCTCGTTCGGGTCGGCCGCACTGGTCCCGGTGCTCGTCGCGCTGACCAAGCCGCGCACGATCACCATCTGGGGCAGTCCGATCATCATCGACGGCACTCGCCCGGTCATGCTCGGCGGCGGGATCCTCGCCGCGCTGGTCGGTGTGATCGCCTATCGCCAGATGGACTCGCGCCGGTCCGAAACGATCATGGCCGACCTGCGCAACGTGATCCGCCGGCGTCCTCGCCGGCTCAACGGCCTGCTCATCGCGCTGGAGGGCACGACGGCGGCCGACACCGCGAGCCAGGCGGCGCGGCTGGCCGAATGGTTGCGCTCGGCCGGACCCCGCCCGGTGGTGCTCGCCGCGGATCCTGCACTGGACGACAAGCGGCTGGCCGAACTGGTCAGCGGCGCATCGCTGTCGGGGGCGCGGGCGCAGGCGCTGGCGGCGGCCGCCGTCCGGGCCGACATCGTCGAGCGGGACGTGCACCCGGCGCTCGAAGGCGGTTCGATCGTCGTGATGGAACGGTTCGTGGACTCGCCGCTGGCGCACCTGTCCGCGGTGGCCGGTCTGGACGCGAAGGAACTGGAAGGGCTCGCGGACTGGGCCACCGGCCGGCTGCGACCGGACGTGACGGTGCTGCTCGACGCCGATCCCGGTGACCGGGCGGCCGGCGCGATCTCGGTCGAGGAGCAGTGGCGGGTGCAGAGCCTGCTCTCCGAGATGGCGGCGGCCGATCCCGACCACTACGTGGTGGTGGACGGCGACGGAACCGAAGACGAGGTGGCCGAACGGGTGCAGACGGCGGTGCACGCCGTACTCGTCGGGCGGCGTTCGGGGCTCGCCCCGATCGAGGTGGTGCAGGCTTGAGCCCGGTCTGGTCCCAGCTGGTCGGTCAGGAGCCCGCGATCGAGGTGCTCTCCGCGGCCGCGGCTGCCGCGGCGCGGATCGTGGCCGGGGAGCCGGCGCCCGCCGGGGCCATGACGCACGCGTGGCTGTTCACCGGTCCACCCGGATCCGGGCGTTCGGTGGCCGCGCGGACCTTCGCCGCCGCGCTGCAGTGCTCGACCGGCACGGGCTGCGGCGGGTGTCCCGGTTGCCACACCACATTGCATGGGACGCATGCCGATGTGCGGTTGGTGATCCCCGAAGGGCTGTCGATCTCCGTCGCCGAGATGCGCGCCCTCGTGCAGGCCGCGGCGCGCCGGCCGACCACGGGGCAGTGGCAGGTGGTGATCATCGAGGACGCCGACCGGTTGACCGAGGGTGCTTCGAATGCCTTGCTCAAGGCGGTCGAAGAGCCCCCGGGCCGCACGGTGTTCCTGCTGTGCGCGCCGTCGGCGCATCCCGAGGACGTGTCGGTGACCATCCGTTCGCGGTGCCGGCTGGTGCACCTGCGGACGCCGCCGCCGGAGGCCATCGCGCGGGTTCTCGAAGAGCGGGACGGCGTGGAGCCCGAACTCGCCCAGTGGGCCGCTGCCGTGTGCGGCGGGCACGTCGGGCGCGCACGGCGGCTCGCCACCGACGACAGCTCTCGCAAGCGCCGTGACATCGTGCTGGGCATCCCGCTCGGGCTGACCCGGGCGGCCGATGTCTTCGCCTGCGCGGACGAGCTGATCAGCGCCGCGGAGGGCGACGCCGTCGAGGCGAGTCGGGAGCGTGACGACGCCGAGAAGGCCGAGCTGCGCACAGCCATGGGTGGCGACGCGACCGGCAAGGGCGTCGCGGCGGCGAAACGTGCGGCCGACGCGGCGGTGAAAGCGCTGGAGAAACGTCAGAAGTCCCGGGCGACCCGGACCCAGCGGGACACCCTGGATCTGGCCTTGGTCGATCTCGCCGGTTTCTACCGCGACGTCCTGGTCGCCGCGAGCGGCGGGCAGGCCGTGCTGACCCATCCCGACCATGCGACCCAGATCGTGACCGCGGCGCGCCAATGGTCCCCGGAATCAACCCTCCGCCGTCTCGAGGCCGTGCTCGCCTGCCGCGAAGCCATCCAGTGGAACGTGAAGCCGCGGATCGCGGTGGAGGCCATGGTCACCGCCCTGCGCCACGGCTGAGCTACGGTGCCGCACGTCACACGTCAGGTCCGTCTTGCTCCCCAAGGGACAGCCGCGCTGAGGAATGACCGGGCCGGAGCTGGTCCGAGAGCGCTTTCGGCAGCGTCAACACGGCGATCGAGCGACGCCGGCTGCGGCCGGTGCGTGCGGAGGTCCTTCCCAGGCGGCCTTTGATCCGCGTCCGGAGAGCGAAGGCGGGTGGGGGTCCGAAGTGATGTCGAGCATGCCGCTACACTCAAACCGTTCGCCGCGTTAGCTCAGTCGGCCAGAGCGGCTCACTCGTAATGAGCAGGTCGGGGGTTCGATTCCCCCACGCGGCTCCCAGGTCAGGGGCCCTCTCCGGAGGGCCCCTGAGTCGTTTGTGGGGCGGGATTTGGGGCGAGATCGCCGTACGCTCGCCCTATGGGGCGTTCAGCGAGGCGCGAGGCGAGATAGAGACCCTGTCCAGCGGCTCACTCAGGGTGCGCGTCTACGCGGGGGTGGACCCGCTGACGAAGAAGCGGCTTCGACTGGAAAAGATCATCCCGCCGGGTCCGAAGGCGTGGAAGCGCGGCGGCGAACCTTTTGCCGCCCGAGCCGTCGGCAGTCGAGCGACCGTACGTCGCGCTCGACGCCGTTCATCTGGCTCGATGGCGTGGTCACGCACTCGCTCGATTCGGTGAGCGTGAGGCTGTAGAGGTGTTGTCGTCGGCGCTGCAGCAACTCGACCCCACATTCACCCGCGCCGAAACCGGCCTTCAAGTCGATCTTGCGGCGGCGTTCGCAGCTAAATGCGAACGTGAGCAGGTACTTGTGCACAACGAGCGCGCCCGCTACCTCGCCGTGGGAATTGGATCAGC
>DASSAD010000004.1:0-67259 GCA_035685725.1 Amycolatopsis sp.
GGACTGATCACCGTGCACGAAACGGTGTCCGGTAACGAAAACGCCGAGGCACATCTCATGTTGATGGAAAGGGTGTTGAGTGGACTCCGTCGGCTTTAAAACACCGCGGCCGGCCGCGCCGCAAACGATGACCTCGGCCAAAATCGTGGTCGCCGGTGGGTTCGGTGCCGGCAAGACCACTTTCGTCGGGTCGGTGTCGGAAATCGTGCCGCTCACCACCGAGGCGATGATGACCGATGCCAGTCGGGGCATCGACAATCTCGACAACACGCCGAACAAGGCCACCACCACGGTGGCCATGGACTTCGGGCGTGTTTCGCTGGACCGTGACCTGATCCTCTACCTGTTCGGCACACCCGGGCAGCAGCGGTTCTGGTTCATGTGGGACGACCTGGTGCGCGGCGCGATCGGCGCCGTGGTGCTCGCGGACACCCGCCGGCTGGCCGACTCGTTCGCGCCGGTGGACTTCTTCGAGGACCGCAGGCTGCCCTACATCATCGGGGTGAACACCTTCGACGGCATGGTGCACCACGATTTGTCCGATGTGCGGGAAGCGCTGGCGATCGACCCGAGTATCCCGATCGTCCGGTGTGACGCGCGGGACCGGGAGTCGACCAAGCAGACGTTGATCACGCTGGTCGAGTACGCGATGCGGCAGTGGATCGCGATGCGGTCCGCCGGTCAGCGCTGAGTCCGGCGGCAACATGATCCCATGTTGCCGCCGCTCCGCGCGATCGTCGACGTGCCGGCGGGGGGCCACGCCGATCACGTCACCGTTTCGAGCTCGGGCTTGAAATAGTAGGAAGTCCAAGTATTTTGGGTACATGGAGCTTTACCGGCCCGTGCACCCGATTCGGTTCGTCACCGCGTCCAGCCTGTTCGACGGGCACGACGCGTCGATCAACATCATGCGGCGGATCCTGCAGTCGCAGGGCGCCGAGGTTGTGCATCTGGGGCACAACCGGTCCGTGGACGAGGTCGTCACGGCGGCGATCGCCGAAGACGTCCAGGGCGTGGCGATCAGTGCGTACCAGGGCGGTCACGTAGAGTACTTCAGTTATCTGATCGAGCTGCTCGCCGAGCGTGGCGTCGGCCACATCAAGGTCTACGGCGGTGGTGGTGGTGTCATCGTCCGCGAGGAGATCGAGCTTCTCCACTCGCGCGGTGTGGCCCGCATCTTCTCCCCGGACGACGGGCTGGAACTGGGTCTGCCCGGCATGATCAACTCGATGATCGAGGCCTGCGACGTCGATCTGGCGCGCCAACCGGCCGGTTCGATCGACAACCTCCTCTCCGGGGAAGTGCCCGCACTCGCCCGGACGATCACGCGTCTGCAGGCCGGTGCGCTCCCGGACGACTGGCTCTCCGCGATCACCGACGCGGCCGGGGCCCGCACCGTCCCCGTGCTCGGTGTCACCGGGACCGGCGGCTCGGGGAAGTCTTCGTTGACCGACGAGTTGATCCGGCGATTCCGGTTCGACCAGCAGGACAAACTTCGGATCGCCGTGCTCGCGGTGGACCCTTCGCGCCGTCGCGGTGGCGGTGCGCTGCTGGGTGACCGTATCCGGATGAACTGCCTGTCCGGATCCGCGGGCCCGGCGGGCGCCGGGGAATCCCCGGTGTTCTTTCGTTCGCTGGCCACCAGGACGAAACACGGTGAGATCCCCACGGGGCTCGACGAGGCGATTCTGGCGTGCAAGGCGGCCGGCTATCACCTGGTGATCGTCGAGACGCCCGGGATCGGGCAGGGCGACGCCGGAATCGTCGATCACGTCGATTTCTCGCTTTATGTGATGACGCCGGAATTCGGCGCCGCCTCGCAGCTGGAAAAGATCGACATGCTCGATTTCGCCGATGTGGTGGCGATCAACAAATTCGAGCGCAGGGGCGCGGAGGACGCTCGTCGCGACGTCGCCCGACAGCTGTTGCGCAACCGTCAGGAATTCGGCGCGGCACCGGAGGACATGCCGGTGTTCGGCACCAGCGCCGCGAAGTTCAACGACGACGGGGTCACCGCGCTGTACGGGCATCTGGTCGATGCCCTGGGCGAGCGGGGACTCCCGGTATCGGTGGGCACCCTCCCGCGCGTGGCGGGCAAGGTGTCCACCGGCGTCAGCCCGGTCATCGCGGCCTCCCGGGTGCGCTACCTGGCGGAGATCGCGGAGACGGTGCGCGGGTATCACCAGCGCACCCGGGAGCAGGTCGCCGCGCTGCGCCGGCGGGACCAGCTTGCCGCGGCGAAGGAGGCGCTGGCCGGCGCGGGCGCCGACACCGGGCCGATCAGCGAACTGCTGTCCGCCGCGGAATCCGGGGTGGACAGTGCGGTGACGCGGTTGCTGGAGTGGTGGGACGCGCTCGTCCAGTCCTATCGCGACGAAGAGCTGGTGGTCAAGGTGCGGGACAAGGAGCTGCGCACCCAGCTGTGGCGGGAAACCCTGTCCGGCAACCGGATTCCCCGGGTGGCGCTGCCGCGCTACACCGACCGCGGCGAGCTGTTGTCGTTCCTGCGCCGGGAAAACCTGCCCGGATACTTCCCCTACACCGCGGGTGTGTTCGCGTTCAAGCGGGACGGTGAGGATCCGGCGCGGATGTTCGCGGGCGAGGGGGACGCTTTCCGTACCAATCGGAGGTTCAAATACCTTTCCGCCGATTCGGACGCAAAGCGCCTTTCGACGGCTTTCGACTCGGTCACGCTGTACGGTCACGACCCCGGCACCCGGCCGGACATCTACGGGAAGGTCGGCACATCGGGGGTGTCCATCGCGACCCTGGACGACATGCGGGCGCTCTACGACGGCTTCGACCTGACCTCGCCGACCACGTCGGTGTCGATGACGATCAACGGCCCCGCGCCCACGATCCTCGCCTTCTTCCTCAACACCGCGATCGAGGCGAACATCGAGGCGTTCACCGCGGAGCACGGCCGGCCGCCGGGACCGGCGGAGGCCGAGGAGCTGCGGGCCTGGACGTTGCGGACCGTGCGCGGCACCGTGCAGGCGGACATCCTCAAGGAGGACCAGGGCCAGAACACCTGTATCTTCTCCACCGAGTTCTCCCTGCGGATGATGGCCGACATCCAGGAATGGTTCATCGAACACGAGGTGCGCAACTTCTATTCGGTGTCTATCTCCGGCTACCACATCGCCGAGGCCGGTGCGAATCCGATCTCACAGCTGGCCTTCACGCTGGCCAACGGGTTCACCTACGTCGAGTCCTACCTGGCACGCGGAATGCGCGTCGACGATTTCGCGCCGAACCTGTCGTTCTTCTTCTCCAACGGCATGGATTCCGAGTACACCGTGCTCGGCCGGGTCGCGCGGCGTATCTGGGCGACGGCCATGCGGGAGCGCTACGGCGCGAACGAGCGGTCGCAGAGGCTCAAGTACCACGTGCAGACCTCCGGGCGGTCGCTGCACGCGCAGGAGATCGCGTTCAACGACATCCGGACCACGCTCCAGGCGCTGTGCGCGCTGTACGACAACGCGAATTCGCTGCACACCAACGCCTACGACGAGGCGATCACCACCCCGACCGAGAGTTCGGTGCGTCGCGCGCTCGCGATCCAGATGATCATCAACAAGGAGTGGGGTCTGGCGAAGAACGAGAACCCGCTGCAGGGCTCGTTCATCGTCGACGAGCTGACCGACCTGGTCGAGGAAGCGGTGCTCACGGAGTTCGACCGGATTTCCGAGCGCGGTGGGGTCCTGGGCGCGATGGAGACCGGGTATCAGCGGGGCCGGATCCAGGACGAGTCGATGCTCTACGAGCGGCGCAAGCACGACGGTTCGCTGCCGGTCGTCGGCGTGAACACGTTCCTGAATCCGCATCCGGAGGACGGTGTGGCCGAGGTCGAGCTGGCTCGCGCGACCGAGGAGGAAAAGCGGTCACAGCTGGACAGGCTCGCGGATTTCCAGCAGCGGCACCGCGAGGAAGCCCAGGAGGCGCTCAAGAACCTGCGCGAAGCCGCCACGCGCGGCGACAACCTGTTCGGTGTGCTGATGGACGCCGCGCGCGTTTGCTCGCTGGGGCAGATCACCGACGCGTTCTTCGAAGTCGGCGGACAATACCGGCGCAACGTCTGACAACGGCGCGAAACGGCCGGTTCTTCTCCTGTGGTGTCCGGTTTCGGCCTCGCCCGCCGGCCATCGTGCGGTGACGTGCTCACCACGATCCTTCGCGGATTTCCGCGTCGAAGCCGTCTTCGGGAATAGCACGCACCGCTCGCGGGTTGCGCGATCATATGAAGTTTGGGATCGCCACTTTCGTGACCGATGAGGGAATCCGGCCCGCGTCCCTGGCCAGGGCCCTGGAGGAACGCGGTTTCGACTCGCTCCTCCTCGCCGAGCACTCGCACATCCCGCTGAGCCGGGAGTCGCCTTACCCGGGCGGCGGGGAGTTGCCCCGCGTGTACTACCGCACGCTCGACCCGTTCGTCGTCCTCTCCGTCGCCGCCTCCGTCACCACGAACCTGAGGCTGGGCACCGGGGTGGCCCTGCTGATGCAGCGGGACGTCATCCACACCGCGAACGAGGTCGCCAGCCTCGACCTCGTTTCCGGCGGCCGGGTGATCTTCGGCGTCGGGGCCGGCTGGAACCGGGAGGAGATGCGCAACCACGGCACCGATCCGGCCACCCGCGGTGCTCTGCTGAACGAGCAGATCCAGGCGCTGAAGGCGATCTGGACCCAGGACGCGGCCGAGTTCCACGGGAGCCACGTCGACTTCGACCCGATCGCCTTGTGGCCCAAGCCCGTTCAGCGGCCCCACCCGCCGATCTACGTCGGCGGTGAGAGCCCGGCGGCGCTGAACCGGCTGACCCACTACGCCGACGGGTGGATGCCGCGGGGCGGGACCGCTCCGGAGGAGATCCGCCGAGTCATGGACCAGTTGGCCACGCAGGGCAGGGAAAACGTCCCGGTCATCGTGTTCGGGTCCGAAAAGGACCAGCGTGTGCTGGAGGGCTACGCCGAGGTGGGCGTCGACAGCGTGACGTTCCTGCTGCCGACACGATCGGAATCGGAGACGCTGACCGAACTGGACAAGCTGGCGAAGATCGCTGGTTTGTGACGGCACCGGGACGGGAAGACCCGGTGTCCGCGCGGGTTGCCGTCCCGGTCGCTGATTTCGTGGCCAGGCGCTCGGGTGTGCCCTGTTCTCGCCGGACGGGCCGCCCGAGATCGCCGGTCTTCGGCGGCTCGCCCCGACCATCCACGGTCGTGGGAAAGGGTTCGGTCAGGACTTGGGCACCAGCGAGGCGAGCTGTGCGGTTGCGCTCGTGATGGCGCTTTCCATCTTGTGGTCCGAGGAGGACCCCGTCGTCAGCACGATCACCACGTACCGGGAGTCGGAGCCGACCAGGCCCGTGGTGTTGACCACGTCCTTGGGACCGCTGCTGCCCCAGCCCTGCTTGATCGCCCAGGTGGTGCCCGGCAGGCCGTCCGGAATGCCGAAGTACTGGTCCGTGCCGTCGGCCGCGGTCTGCGCCGCGTGGAACATCGCGGTGTAGATGAGATCGTGGTCGGCGGTCGGCATGCCGTCGGCGACGTACTGGTACACCGTCACCAGATCCTGTGCGGTGGTACGGGTGTCTCCCCACTCGCCGGGATCCGATGTCGGGGGCACGGTGTTCTTCAGACCCATCAACGCGGCGTCCCGGGTGACCAGCGCACCGCCGCCCTGCTGCTCCCACAGCTCGCTCGCGATCGCATCGTCGCTGTAGGAGAGCATGCGGGTGATTTCCTGTTGCTCGTCCTGGTCGGGCAGGACCCAGTTGTTCTGGTGCAGCACGTCGATGGCGATCAGCAGCTTGACCACCGACATGGTGGGAAACTGCTCGGTGGGGTCGAGGCTGGTGAGCACGGTGTCGGTCTGCTGGTCGTAGACCTCGACGCCGACCTCGGCGCCGGGCACCATCTTCCGCATGACCGTCCGCACGTTGAGGGCCGCCTGCGGCGAGGGCGCCGGGGCCGCGGACGTGGGCGGAGGCGTGCTCGGGGCGGACGAGGCGGCCATGCTGATGCTCGTTGATGTTTCCGGCGCATCGTCGGAGGGCGGCGAATCCGCCGCTTCCGTGCTGGGATGCCGGGTCACTGTGATGATCAACGCGAGCGCCGCGCCCACGAGGGTGGCGCTGAGCATGGCGCGCCCCATCCGGATTTTCATGATCTTAAAAACGTACCAGGACCCCGACTTTTTCCCGCCGCCGCGGATCAACAGCGAACCTTCACGACTCTTACAGCTGATCCACAGCTTTTCTCACCAGGAGTAAATGACGATCACTTTCCGTCATATCGTGATGTGGCTTCGTATTGCGGGCGCGGCTGCTACCGGTCGAGCAGGAGGCGAACGGAAAGTTCGAGCCGGTTGGCGACATCGGCCGCGGAGGCCCGCCGGGTGACCCAGGCCACGAGGTTGGCCATCCACACATCGGCGATCAGATGGAACACCGCGCGATCATGCTCAGTCGGCTCGTCGATGCCCATCGCCTTGGCGAACATCGCCTCCATGAGCAGGCCGACCTGTTCCACCTCCGCGGCCGCGGAGGTGTCGGCGAACATGAACGCGCGCACCATGGCCTCGGTCAGGTGCGGGTCGCGCTGCATCATCCGGGTGTTGCGGCTGAGTACGAAGATCAGTCGTTCCCCGGGGGTTTCGCCGGGAATGGTGAGCCGGTCCAGTTTCTCCCGTGCGCGCTCGAACTCGCGCGCCAGTCCGGAAACCAGCAGGTGGATCTTCGACGGGAAGTACCGGTACAGCGTGCCCAGTGCGACGTCGGCGCGCTCGGCGACGGCGCGCATCTGTACGGCCTCGTAGCCGCCCTTCGAAGCCAGCGCCAACGTCGCGTCGATGATGCGGCGGCGCCGGTCGCGCTGCGCGGCGGAACCCGGCTCGTCGCCGGAGACGGCGCCCAGCCCGATCCGGCCCGTGGAGGATACCTTCGATTTACCGGCCATCGGCCCCTGCTCCGAAACTTGTTCCAGTGTCTTCGCATAGCTTACCTAACGGATTTCTCCCCCGAAAATTGAAACACGTTCTATAGTGTCGGCATGGTGATGGCGACCACGGCCGAGCAGCACGCCCTCTCCGCTTCCATCCGGTCCTGGGCGGCCGCCGCGAACCCGAGGAAGATCGTGCACGAGCGGGAAGACGCCGCCTCCGTTCCCGGGGCCGCCACCGGACTCGGCGCGGGAATCCCGCCCGGACTCGCCGAAATCGGGCTGTTCGGCATCGCCGTGCCGGCGGACCTCGGCGGCGCCGGGGGCACCGTGACCGACGCCGCGGTCGGGCTCGGCCAGGCCGCCGCCGAACTCGTGCCCGGCGCCCTGTTCGGTACCGTGCTCGCCGGTCTGGCGCTCGCTCGCCGCCCGGATACCCGCGCTGCCAAGGAGTTCGCGCCGATCTTCACCGAGCCGGCGGCGCATGCCGCGGTCGCGTTCGGACCTGGTGCCGTCACGGGTGTCCGCACGGAAGCCGGGCTCACGGTGACCGGTCGCACCGGCCCGGTGCTCGACGCCGACGCGGATGCCTACCTGGTGCTGGCCGCCGACGTGGCGGGCGCGCCGATCTGGTTCCTCCTGCCGCCCCGCAGCCGGGGAGTGCGGATCGATCTCGCTTCCCCCTTCGATTTCTCGCGCGACATCGGGGTTGTCGACCTCGACGGTGTCGAGGTGCCGCGCGCCGCACTGCTCGACGATCCCGGAGTCGAAGACCTTGCCGCGACCCTGGCTGCCGCGGAAGCGGCGGGTCTCGCGGAGTGGTGCGTGCGCACCGCGAGCGAGTACGCGAAGGTGCGCGAGCAGTTCGGCAAGCCGATCGGATCCTTTCAAGCGGTGAAGCAACTGTGCGCGGAAATGCTGTGCCGCGCCGAGATCGCCGCGGCTCTCGCCTGGGACGCGGCCCGCGCCGCGGACGACGTGGCACAGCACCCCCTCGCCGCCGCGGTGGCCGCCGCGGCGGCGCTGGACGCGGCCGTCGACAACGCCAAGGACTGCATCCAGGTGCTCGGCGGGATCGGCTTCACCTGGGAGCACGACGCACACCGCTACCTCCGCCGGGCGATTTCCCTGCGACAGCTGCTCGGCGGTTCTGGGCGCTGGCGGCGCCGCGCCGCCGAACTCGCGCTTTCGGGAGCCCGCCGCGCGCTCGGCGTCGAGCTCCCCGCCGGGCTCGCCGGGGACGATCAGGCGCGCGCGACCACCGCCAGGACGGTCGCCGAGATCGCCGCGCTTCCCGAGGACCAGCGGCGTGAGCGCTTGGCCGAAACCGGTTACCTGACGCCCCACTGGCCCGCCCCGTATGGTCTCGGCGCCTCGCCACACCGGCAGCTGATGATCGACGCGGAGCTGGCGGCGGCGCACCTGCGCCGGCCGGATCTGGTCATCGGCGCGTGGGCGGTGCCCACCATCCTGGAGCACGGCACCGACGAGCAGCGGGCGCGGTTCGCCGGGCCCACCCTGCGCGGCGAAATCACCTGGTGCCAGTTGTTCAGCGAGCCGGGCGCGGGTTCCGACCTCGCCGCGCTGCGCACCACGGCGACCAAAGTGGACGGTGGCTGGCGGTTGACCGGGCAGAAGGTGTGGACCTCGCTGGCGCACGAGTCGGACTGGGCGATCTGCCTGGCGCGCACCGGAGGGCACCGCCACCGGGGCATCACCTACTTCCTGGTGGACATGGCTTCCGCGGGGATCGACATCCGGCCACTGCGCGAGATCACCGGCGTCGCGCGGTTCAACGAGGTGTTCCTGGACGAGGTGTTCGTGCCCGACGAGAACGTGGTCGGCGAAGTCGGCGACGGCTGGCGGCTGGCCAGGACGACGCTGGCCAACGAGCGGGTGGCCATCGGCGGCGGGTCCTCGGTGGGCGAAGGCGTCGAACTGCTTCTGGAACTGTTCCGGGCGCCCGGCGTGGAGAACCTCGAGCGGCTGGGCGGTCTGGTCGCCGAGGGTTCGGCTTGCTCCCTGCTCGACCTGCGGGCGACCCTGCGGCGGCTCGACGGCCAGGACCCGGGACCCGAATCGAGCGTGCGCAAGCTGCTCGGCGTGCGGCACCGTCAGGCCGTCGCGGAGACCGCGCTGGACTGGCAGGGCCCGGCGGGCGCGGTGTCCGGGGATCCCGCCGCGCCGTTGCAGCACGAGTTCCTGCTCACCCGGTGCCTGAGCATCGCCGGCGGCACGACCCAGGTGTTGCTGAACGTAACCGCCGAGCGGCTTCTCGGTCTGCCCCGATAAGGTCGGGTTCGGGGCGCGGGGCCGGCGGGTTCGGCTCGGCGACCCGAATGCGGGCGGAGCCATCCCAGCCGGGACCCGTTTCGCATCGCCCACGAGCCGGTCACGGAACGTACCCGGCGCGGGATCGTCGGTGGCCGCGCCTATCGTGGCTCGCGTGAGGCTGACACCCGCGACCCGCGCGATCTACGTGCCCTCCGACCCGCCCCGGGACGGCGCGCTCGCGTTGTGGGGTGACGGCGGAGACACGCCGGTCGAACTCGTCCTGCCCAGCGGGAAGGCCTTCCGCCGCGTCAAGGTCGACGCGCACGTGCTCCCGCTGTCCGAGGCGATCCCGCTCCTGCTCTCCCGGTCCGACCCGCCCAGTCCGGCCATCGCGGCCTGGAGCGCCGCCGTCACCGCGGCACTCACCCTCATCGCCGGCGGCCGGCTGATCCCCGGGGTGAGTCCGGGTGGAGCGGACTCCTGGCGGGTCGGACCGCTCGACGCCCAGGACGAGGCCCTGGTCCGCGAGCTGGCCGCCGCGCTGCCACCCGAGGCCCACGCGCTGCCGTTGTCCGGACTCAAACGAATCCGCCTGCATTCCCCGGAATCGCTGATCCGGGCCCTGTGGGACGCCGTGGCCGACGTGCTGGTGCGCACCCCGGCCGCGCGGATGGCCGCCGGCGGCCCGGCGTTCGCCGCCCCCGAGCCGACCCTGCTCGGCGCGGCGGAGACCGCGTGGCTCTCCGCCGCGCAACCGGCCGGGGCGCGGCTGCAGCTCCGCATCGAAATCCGGGAAAGCGACGGCGACTTCGCCTTCGCCGGCGTGCTCGCGCTGCGCAGCGAAGCCGACCCGAGCCTGGTCGTCGACGCGGCGACGTTGTGGGACGCACCCGAGGCGGTGCTTTCCCGGCTCGGCGAGGGCGTCGAGGCGCAGTTGCTGATCGGGCTGCGGCGGGCCGCCCGCGCGTGGCCGCCTCTGCACCGGGCGCTGCATACCGCGGCGCCCGAGGAGCTGGACATCGACGACGACGAGATCGTCGAGCTGCTCAGCCGGGACCCGCTGCGCGGTACCGGTGTGGAAGTGTTGTGGCCCAAGGGAATGTTCGCCGACACTGTGCGTGCCCGGGCGAGCGCCACCCCGTCACCCGGCAATGAGGGCGGCGCCGTGTTCCGCCTGAGTGACCTCCTGAACTTCCGCTGGCAGCTCAGCCTCGGTGACGAGGCCCTCACCGAAGCGGAGGTCACCGCGCTGGCCGAGGCCAAGCGCCCGCTGGTCCGCCTCCGCGGGCAATGGGTGCGGGCCGATCCGGCCATGCTCGCGCGGCTGCGTCGCGGTGTGCGCCGGCTCACCGGTGCCGAGGCGCTCGCGGCCACGCTGTCCGGTTCCGTCGAGCTCGACGGCGAACAGATCGGGTTTTCGCCGCCACCCGAGCTTTCCGGCCTGCTGGAGCGGGTCCGGGCGGGTGGCGAGCGCGCGATCGCCCCGCCGGAGGGCCTGTGCGCGACGTTGCGGCCCTACCAGCTCGCCGGATTGGGCTGGCTCGCCACCATGACCGAGCTCGGCCTCGGCGGCTGTCTGGCCGATGACATGGGGCTCGGCAAGACGATCCAGCTCATCGCACTGCACCTGCACCGGCGTGCCCTCGCGGCCGGGCCGACGCTGGTGCTGTGCCCGACCTCGCTGCTCGGCAACTGGGAGCGTGAGTTCGCGAGGTTCGCCCCGGCGATCCCGGTGCGCCGGTTCCACGGCGGCGGCCGGCACCTCGACGAGCTCGCCGGAGACGAGGTCGTGCTCGCCACCTACGGCGTGCTGCGCCGGGATCGCGCGACGCTGGCCGAGGCCGGCTGGGGACTGGTGGCCGCCGACGAGGCCCAGCACGTGAAGAACCCGCTGTCGGCCACCGCCAGGGAACTGCGCCGGATCCCGGCCGGAGCGCGTGTCGCGCTGACCGGTACCCCGATGGAGAACCGGCTCACCGAGCTTTGGTCCATTGTGGACTGGACGACGCCGGGGCTGCTGGGCAGCCTCGAACACTTCCGCCGCACCATCGCCCGTCCGGTCGAGCGCAACCGCGACGCCGCGGCCACCGAACGGTTCGCCGCGGTGGTCCGCCCGTTCCTGTTGCGGCGCCGGAAGACCGACCCCGACATCGCACCCGAGCTGCCCCGCAAGACCGAGACCGACCGGTTCGTGCCACTGACGGCCGAGCAGGCGACGCTGTACGAAGCCGTAGTGCGGGAGAACCTGGCCGTGATCCGGGAGTCGGCGGGGGTACAGCGGCGCGGCCAGGTACTCAAGCTGCTCACCGAACTGAAGCAGATCTGCAACCACCCCGCGCAGTACCTCAAGGAAAGCGGCCCGCTGGCCGGCCGGTCCGGCAAGCTCGCCGCGTTCGAGGAGCTGCTGGACGTCATCCTCGACGAGGGCGACAGCGTGCTCGTGTTCAGCCAGTACGTCCAGCTGTGCCGCCTACTGTCCGCGCGGCTGACCGAGCGGGGGATCGGCGCCGAACTGCTGTCCGGCGCGACGACCGTCGCGGGCCGCGAGGAGATGGTGCGCCGGTTCCAGGCGGGCGAGGTCGGTGTCTTCCTGTTGTCGCTCAAGGCGGGCGGGGTCGGGTTGAACCTCACCCGGGCCACGCAGGTGATCCACTACGACCGCTGGTGGAACCCGGCCGTCGAGGACCAGGCGACCGATCGTGCCTACCGGATCGGCCAGGACCGGCCGGTCCAGGTACATCGGCTGATCGCCGAGGGCACCCTGGAGGACCGGATCGCGACCGTGCTGGAGACCAAGCGGGGACTCGCGGAGGCCGTGATCGGTGCAGGTGAGGATTGGATCACCGAGCTGTCCGACGAACAGCTGGCCGATCTCGTCCGGCTCGGGGAGGGTTCGTGAGCGATGCCGGGACGGTCACGATGAGGCCGGGGCACGCCCGGGTTCCCGGCGCGGCGGCACCTTCGCGGCAGGCGCCCGGCTCGGGGGGTGACGGCGCGCTGACCCCGAGGCGCACCTTGGCACTTACGCGGCGGGTGCCCGGCCCAGGGGTGACCGTGCGATGACGCCGAGGCGCACCTTCGGGCACACCTGGTGGGGGCGCGCCTGGATCGAGGCGCTGGAAGGCCGCGCCCACCTCGACCCGAACCGGTTACCCCGCGGGCGGACCTACGCCCGCAAGGGATTCGTCGGCACGCTGCAGGTGACACCGGGACAGATCACGGCCCGGGTTCAGGGAAGCAGGCCGGCTCCCTATCGGGTCACCATCGGCACCCACCGGTTTTCGCCCGCGGACTGGGAAACCCTGCTGGACACCATCGGGCGGCGCATCGGCTACACGGCGGCACTGCTGGACGGTGAGCTGCCGCGTGAACTGGCCGAGCATGCCCGCGCGTCCGGGGTCGACCTCCTGCCGGGCCCGGGTGACCTGCGGCCGCGCTGCTCCTGTCCGGATTCGGCCGATCTGTGCAAGCACGCGGCTGCCGTGTGCTACCTCGTCGCGGACGAGGTGGACACTGATCCCTTCGTTTTGTTCCTCTTGCGCGGCCGGGAGCGCGAGGAGATCCTCCGCGAGCTGCGGGCCCGCCGCAGCCGCCCGGCTCGCGCCGAACCGGCCGTCGAGCAGGGCCTGAGCCCCCAGGAGGCGTTCGCTCGCGAGCCCGGACCGGTGCCCCCGTTGCCGCCGGTGCCGGACGCTCCCGCCGTCGCGGTGGTCCTGGCTCGCGTGTTGTCCGCCGCGCTGCCACCGGAAACACCGGAAACACCGGGAACACCGGGAACACCGGGAACACCGGGAACGCCGCCGGGAACACTGGGAACACCGCCGGGACTGCGTCCCGACGTACTGGCGGAGCTGGCCACGGACGCCGCCACCATCGCCTGGGAGATGCTCACCGGCAATGCGGGCGAAGTCCTCGGGCTCTCCGTCGAGGAAGACCTCGCCCGCCGGGCTGCCGCTCGGAACCCGGCCACCCGAAGCTCCGCGACCACCACCTCCGCCGCCCAGAACGCTGCTAATAGCTCCCCAGCCCAGGACTCCACGATCGGGGACGGCACCGCCGAGGATGACACCGCTGAGGACAGCATCACTGGGGACAGCACCGCTGAGACCGTCGCCGCCCGACACTCGATCGCCGCGCTCGCGGCCGTGGCCGGCATGCCCGCGCGCGAACTGGCCCGCTGGGCGGCCGCGTGGCACGAGGCCGGGCGAGGTGGTCTCGCCGTGCTTCGCGAGGCCTGGCGGCCGCCCCGGGCGATGCTGGTCCAGGGACGCACCGAACTCGACGATATGGATCTGCCCGGTGAAACCACGGTGTGGCGAAACCGTCTCACCCGGGGTGACCTCCAGCTCCGCTACGGCCGGGACGGCCGCTGGTACCGCTTCGCGAACACCCCGCTCGGCTGGCTTCCGGCCGCCCCGGGCGCCGAGCGCCTCGTCGACGCGCTTTCCTGAGCGGCGCTCGTGTCTTTCACCCCGCGGCGCCGGGATACCGTGGTAAACAAAGAGAATCGCCTGCGGCTCAGGCCGAGCCGGGCAGCGATCGCAGGTAGGCCCACTCCAGGAACCGCTCGACCCCGCGGACGACATGCGCGCTGCGGATCGACGGGAACACATCGAACGCGTGCTGCGCGCCCGGGATTTCCGCGTACGCCACCGGATTCGCCGAAGCCTGCCGTAGCCGCCGGACGAATTCGCGGGCCTCCCGCGCCGGTACCAGGCTGTCGTGTTCGCCGTGGATCACGAAAAAGGGCGGCGCCTTCTCGGTGATCCGGTCGAGCGGCGACGCGGCGACGTAATCATCGAGGTGTTTCACCGGATCCTTGCCCACCACATAGCGAGCGAGCAGCCCCTTGAGACGACGGGTGCTCGACGGCGCCCCGCTCGTCGCCGCGAAGTCATAGACCCCGTAATGCGGGACGCAGGCCTGCACGCTGGTGTCCGCTTCGGTGAAACCGGGCTGGAGACCGGCATCGTTCGCCGTGAGCGCGAGCAGAGCGGCCAGGTGACCACCCGCGGACCCGCCCGTCGCGGCGACGAACGCGGGATCACCGCCGTAGCGGGCGATGTTGTCCCGGATCCACGCGACCGCTCGTTTGATCGCCACCATGTGCTCCGGCCACTGCGCGCCCGGAGACAGCGGGTAATTCACCGCGACGCACACCCAGCCGCGCTGCGCCATGTGCAACATCAGCGGGATGCCCTGGTGATCCTTGCTGTCCACCATCCACGCTCCACCGTGGATCTGCAACAACACCGGCTGCCTCGCCACGGTTTCCTTCGGGCGGTAAACGTCCAGCAGGAACCGCTTGCCTCCGGGCGCGTACGCGATGTCGCGGTCCCGGCGCACGTCGCGGTTGTGCATCCGGAACGGAAGGACGAGCTGACCCCACGGCGTCGCGAGATCCTTCGGATCGGGTGACCGACGCAGATCCTCGGCGTAGCGCGGCCCGAGCGCCTCGGCCAGCGCCCGTTCGACGGCACCGCGCGCCCGGTGCGCGTCCACGATCAACGCGCCCAGTCCCGCGGTGGACAGCGCCGCGAGACCGAGCCCGATCCGGCCTGAACGCGTCCGCACGCCGTGGCGCACCAGGTGTGCGGCGGTGTCCGCGGCGGTGAGCGCGAGCAGGTGCGGCGCCAACTCGCCGGTCAGCCAGCCGGCGAAGAACGCCGGCACGGAACCGATTCCCGCACCACCGGCCGGTCGCAGCGCGTTGGCCGTCAGCGCGAGTTGGATCGCCCTCCGGGTGAGAAAACGCGGTGTCATGGTTTGAATCGTAATGGCTGACCTACCCTGAGCAGGTGCAATCGTTGAGCGGTCTCGACGCTAGTTTTCTCTACCTGGAAACCCCTTCCCAGGTCCTGCATGTGTGCGGACTGCTCACTCTGGACGGCTCGGCGATGCCCGGCGGTTACCGGTTCGCCGATTTCCGGGACCGCCTCGCGGAGCGAGTCCGGGGGATTCCCGAGTTCCGCCGGAAACTGCACAATTCTCCACTGAATCTGCTGCATCCGGTGTGGGTCGAGGACACCGGATTCGATCTCGACCATCATGTGCACCGCATCGCGGTGCCCGCGCCCGGTGACCGCGCCGAGCTCGCCGAGCTGTGCGCCCACTTCGCGGCTCAGCCATTGGATCGTAGCCGCGCGCTGTGGCAACTGTATGTCATCGAGGGCCTGTCCGACGGGGCCGTCGCGGTGCTGCTGAAAATGCATCACGCGACCGTCGACGGGGTCGGCGGTGCCAACCTGATCGGCTATCTGGCCGGCCTCGAACCGGATGCTCCGGCGCCGGTGACCAACTCGCGCGAAAACCCGCCCCCGCCCAGCCATCTGGACATGCTCAAGAGCAGCGTCACCGACGTCGTCCGCCGCCCGGCCGAATTGGCCCGGTTGCTGCCCGACCTGGCTGGCATGGTGCCGCGCTGGCTGGTCAGCGCGGTGCACCGCCGGGGAATGCCGATGCCGTTCACAGCCCCGCGAACCTCCTTCAACGCCACCATCACCGGGCAACGGAGCGTCGCGTTCACCTCGGTGGACCTCGACGACGTGAAGAAGGTGAAGAACGCCTTCGGGGTCACCGTGAACGATGTGGTCCTCGCGCTGTGTGCCGGTGGTTTGCGGAAGTTCCTCGACGCCCGCGATGAACTGCCCGCCGACCCGCTGGTGGCCACCGTCCCGGTATCGGTGCATGACCGGAGTGACCGCGAGCAGGGCAGCAATCGGGTCTCGGCGTTTTTCGCCGCGCTGCCGACCCAGCTCGGTGATCCGGCCGCGCGGGTGTACGCGGTCGCGGAGAGCAACCGGCTGTCGAAGGAGCATCACTTCACCATCAGTGCGGACATGCTGCAGGACTGGGCCGAGTTCGCGCCGCCGGGCCTGTTCGGGTTCGCGGCCCGGGCCTATGCGGCGTTGCGGCTGGCCGAGAAACACCCGGTCGTGCACAACCTGGTGGTGTCGAACGTGCCGGGCCCGCCGACTCCGCTCTATTTCCTCGGAGCGCGGATCACCGGCCTGTACCCGCTTGGTCCCGTGTTCCATGGGGCCGGGCTCAACATCACCGTCATCTCCACGGCGGGCAGGGTCGACATCGGCCTGCTCGGCGCGCGAGAACTGGTTCCAGATCTCTGGCCGCTCGCGGACGCGCTCCAGGATGAGATGAAGGAGCTTCTCGACGCCAAGTGAGGCATCGAGGACGACGGCCGGTGGCGTTCCTTCTGGCCGCTTATATCCTGGAAAAAGGATGATTCATCCTAGGTGTGCCATCCCGCCGCGCGGCCGCACCCCGTGGCCGCCGACCGCGGCATGGCCGGGAGGGTTGCCCTGATCGCGACACTCGGCTAGAACTAGAACGTGTTTCAATGCTAGCTGAGGAGTCTTGGTGGACTTCACCCTCGACGAGACCCAGCGCGAGATCGCCGCGCTGGCCGCGGGCGTCCTGGAGCGGGAGACCGGAAGTCAGGCGTGGCGGGCGTTGGCCAAGGCCGGGCTGCTGTCGCTCGCCCTCCCGCGCGATCTCGGTGGCGACGGCTTGGGCATCGCCGAAATCGCGGTCGTCCTCACCGAGATCGGCCGGGCTGCGGCCGAGGTACCCGCCCTGAGTCTGACGCTGGGCCTGCTCCCACTGGAACAACTCGGCAGCCCCGCGCAGCGCGTCGCCCTGCTGCCCGAGATCGCCGACGGAGACGCCGTGGTCACGGCCGCCGTGCACGAGCCGTCCGCGCCCCTGACCACCCGGCCCTCGACGCGGGCCGTGGCCGAACACGGATCGTGGGTGCTCAACGGCGTCAAGACCGCGGTGCCCCATGCCGCCGGCGCGACCCGGATCCTCGTGCCCGCGTCGATGCCCGGCGGGACGGGCGTCTTCCTGGTCGACCCGCGTGCCGACGGGGTCCGGGTCACCGGCACGACGGTGCGCCTGGACGCGGTGACGGTCACGGAGGCCGACCTGCTGCCCGACCGCGAGTCGGGCCAAGCCGTCGCCACCCTGCACCGTTGTGCCCTCGCCGGGGCGGCCGCGCTGGCCGACGGCGCGCTGGCCGGGGCTCTCGCACTCACGACCGCGCACATCAGGCGGCGTGAACAGTTCGGCAGGCCGCTGGCCGCCTTCCAGGCCGTTGCCCAGCAGATCGCCGACGTGTACATCGCTTCCCGCACACTCCACCTCGCCGCGCTGTCGGCGGTGTGGCGGTTGTCGTCCGGTCTGGACCCACAACCCGATCTCGACACGGCCGCCTACTGGTTGGCCGAAGAGGGTCCGAAGGCCCTGGCCAACTGCCATCACCTGCACGGCGGTCTCGGCGTCGACATCACTTATCCGCTGCACCGGTACTCCACTCTGGTCAACGAGCTGAGCCGGTTCGCCGGTGGAGCGGAAGCCCGGCTGGGTGCGCGCCTGGCCTGCCCGGCGGAACGTGAGGAGGCGTTCACATGAGCCGTGAGAGCAACCGCCGTTCCCGGACGGCGCAGGACCGGAAATGTATATCGAACTGACCGCGCCCCAACGTGAGCTGCGGGCGGAACTGCGGCGCTATTTCGCCGGACTCGTCTCGCCGGACGAGCGCGCAGTGCTGCTGCGGGAACGGCATGGCGAGGTCTATCGCCGGGTCGTGCGGCGCATGGGCGCAGACGGCTGGCTCGGCGTGGGCTGGCCCGAGGAATACGGTGGGCGTGGCTTCGGCGGGATCGAGCAGCACATCTTCGCCGACGAGGCGGCAAGGGCGGACGTGCAACTACCGTCGGTCACGTTGCAAACGGTGGGCCCGACCCTGCAGGTCTTCGGCAGCGCCGAGCAGAAGGCGTTCTTCCTCCCGAAGATCCTGGCCGGGCAAGTGCACTTCGCGATCGGCTACACCGAACCCGACGCCGGCACCGACCTGGCTTCCCTGCGCACCTCCGCGGTGCGCGACGGTGATTCGTATGTCGTCAACGGGCAGAAGATCTTCACCACCGGCGGGCACGACGCGGACTACATCTGGCTCGCCGCGCGCACCGACCCGGCGGCGCCGAGACACAAGGGCATCTCGATCCTGATCGTGGACACCCGTGACCTCGGCTATTCGTGGACACCGATCATCACCTGCGATGGGGCGCACCACATCAACGCGACCTACTACGCGGACGTACGCGTCCCCGCGAACAGGCTGGTGGGTAAGGAAAACCAGGGCTGGAAGCTCATCACGACGCAGCTCAACCACGAACGCGTGATGCTCGGACCCGCGGGCCGCATCCGCGGCCTCTACGACCGGGTGCGCGAGTGGGCCTCGGCCCGCGCGACGTCCGGCGGCACCCCCTTGCTCGACCTGCCGGACGTGCGTCGGGCACTGGCCGAAACCCTCGTCACGGTCCGGATCAACGAACTGCTCAACTGGCAGGTCGCAACCTCGGCAGAGGTCGACATCGCCGACGCCTCCGCCACCAAGATCTTCGGCTCGGAGCGGATCCAGCGGATCAGCCGGCTGCTCGCGGAGGTCGTGGCCCGCCATGGAGAACTCGCCGACCCGTCGACCGCCGAACTGAGCGAATGGCTCGACGTGCTGTCGAGACGCAACCTGGTGCTCACCTTCGGCGGCGGCGTGAACGAGATCCAACGCGAGCTGATCGCCTCCGCCGGACTCGGCCTGCCGAGGGTGCCGCGATGAACATCGAACGGGAAGCCGAACGCATCGCCGCCGAGGGAGAATCAACGCCGCGGCCGGCACGGGACCCGGTGAACCAGGCAATGATCAACAACTGGATCGAAGCCATCGGGGACACGAATCCGGTGTACGTGGACCCGGAGTTCGCCGCCGCCTCGATCCACGGTCACCTGGTCGCGCCACCCGCGATGGCCCAGGTCTGGACCATGAACGGCCTCAACGGGAAGCGCGCCGACGACGATCCGCTGGGCGCGATGATGGCAGTTCTCGATCAGGCCGGGTTCACCTCCGTGGTCGCCACGAACTCCGAGCAGACCTACCGTCGCTACCTGCGGCACGGCGAACGAGTCTCGGCGTCGACGAAACTGGAGGCCGTCACCGGACCCAAGCGCACCGCGCTCGGCGAGGGCTGGTTCGTCACCACCCGGACCACCTGGTACGTCGGCGACGAAGCCGTCGCGGAAATGCTGTTCCGGGTCCTCAAGTTCCGGCCCGCGACCCGGCCGCCCGGCATCGCGCGGCCGGCAACCGCGAGCAACCACGAGGCCTCGACGCTTCCCCGCACCACACCCGCGCCCGCTTCGCCGACACTTGCCCCCCACTCTCCGGCCGAACCCGCGCCCGCCCCGGAAGCCCGTGCGACCCAGCCTCCGCGTGCGCAAGTGGGTGGCCCGGGGATCCGCCCCGCGCGGTCCGCCGCTGAGCCGGCGTCCGCTCCGGAAACCGGCCCTGCGCAACCCGGCTCCCGGCCGGCGCCGGCTCCGGCGACACCTGTCGCGCCACCTCCGCCCGACCGGACAGCGGCTCCGAAGAGCCGTGTCGAGGAGCCTCCGACCGAGCCGGCGTCCGCTCCGCAACCCGGCGCCGTGCACCCTCTGCCCGATGTCCCGTCCATGCTGCGGCCGGTGATCAGCAGGGACACCGAGTTCTTCTGGGACGGCACCCGGTCCGGTGAGTTGCGGATCCAGCGCTGGGGCGACACATTGCGGCATCCACCGGGGCCGATGCCGCCCGATGGCGATCTCGGCGCGAAGCCGGATTACGTCGTGGCGAGCGGGCGCGGCACGGTCTACAGCTACGTGGTGCACCACCGTCCCGCGGTGCCCGGGAAACGGCTGCCGTTCGTGATCGCACTGGTCGAGCTGGAGGAGGGCGTGCGAATGCTGGGCGAACTGGTCGATGCCGATCCCGCCACGGTCTTCATCGGACAACCCGTGCGGGTGGTCTTCCGTGCAGTCGATGACCGGTTGACCTTGCCGGCCTGGCGTCCGGCCGATGGGGAGACGGGGGGAGAACGGTGAGCGCGGGCACGATCGGCAGAGGCTGACGGAGAAGAAGGAGGTGATCGCATGATCGACCCCGGCACGGAGTTACCGTCGCTGACCATCGATGTCACGCCCACCTTCGTGATCAGCACCGCGCTGGCCACCCGGGACTTCCAGGATGTGCACCACGACCGCGACGCGGCCGTCCTGCGCGGTTCCCGGGACATTTTTCTGAACATCCTCACCGACACGGGACTGGTGCAGCGGTTCGTCGGCAGCTGGGCGGGTCCGGAGGCGCTGGTGAAGTCCATCAAGATCAAACTCGGGGTGCCCTGCTATGCCAACGACACGCTCGTGCTGTCCGGCCGGGTCTCCGGCGTCGACGGACGGGTGGTGACGGTCCGGGTGAGCGGGACCGGCGAGCTCGGCGAGCACCTCACCGGCACGGTCACCGTCGTCCTGCCGGAGGGTGCTCCGTGACCGCCGCGATCGTGGGGATCGGTGCCACCGAGTTCTCGAAGGATTCCGGGCGCAGCGAGCTGCGTCTCGCCGGTGAGGCGGTGCTGGCGGCGCTCGCCGACGCCGGGCTCGAACCGTCGGATGTGGACGGTCTGGTCTCGTTCACGATGGATGGCAGCAGTGAAATCGCCCTCGCCCGTGAACTGGGCATTCCCGAGCTGACCTTCTTCAGCCGGATCCACTACGGCGGCGGCGCGGCCGCGGCCACCGTGCAGCAGGCGGCCATGGCGGTGGCCACCGGCGCGGCGCGCGTGGCAGTGGCCTACCGGGCGTTCAACGAACGGTCCGGGCACCGGTTCGGCCAGGTCTCCAGCGCCGCCGCGGAGCAGGTCAACTCCTCCGGGGTGGACAACAGTTTCCATTACCCGATGGGCCTGGCGACCCCGGCCGCCACGGTTGCCATGGTCGCCCGGCGCTACTTGCACGACTACGGCGCCACCAGCGAGGACTTCGGCCGGATCGCGGTGATCGACCGCAAGCACGCGGCGACGAACCCGCATGCCTGGTTCCACGGCAAGCCGATCACACTTGCCGAGCACCAGGCTTCCCGGTGGATCGCCGAACCCCTGCACCTGTTGGACTGTTGTCAGGAGAGCGATGGTGGCGTCGCGCTCGTCGTCACCGATATCGAGCGTGCCCGGGATCTCCGGCACATCCCGGCCACGATCGCCGCGGCCGCGCAGGGCAGCGGGTCCGACCAGTACATCATGACCAGCTACTACCGTGACGATCTCGCGTCACTGCCCGAAATGGGCGTGGTCGGCCGGCAGTTGTGGTCCCGCTCGGGCCTGGGACCGGCCGATGTGGACGTTGCGGTGCTGTACGACCACTTCACCCCGTACGTGTTGATGCAACTGGAGGAACTCGGGTTCTGCGGCCGAGGCGAGGCCAAGGACTTCATCGCCGGCGGAACACTCGAGCTGGACGGCGAACTCCCGCTCAACCCGCACGGCGGCCAGCTCGGTGAGGCCTACATCCATGGCATGAACGGCATCGCCGAGGCCGTGCGCCAGCTCCGCGGCGCGGCCGTCAACCAGGTGGTGGACGCCGAGCATGTTCTGGTGACCGCCGGTACCGGCGTCCCGACCTCGGGTCTGGTGCTGAGCCGGGACGGGTGATTCCTCCGTTTCGGAATCCGGCCTCGTCGATCTCCACCGCGCTGCTTCGGCAGGCCGGGTGCCGTCACCTGGTTGCGGGCTGGCGGGTGAACCTCGTCCGGGAGATCGTGGAGTCATGCCGATTCCGGTCGCGTGGGCTCTCACGGTGGGCTTCGCGCTGCTCGCCGTCCCGAGTGTGTACCGGCTGGCGCACGTCGACGCCGTACGCGGCGGCCGGGACGCGCGCGAAAACGACCTCGCCGAGTTGCTGATGGTGGTGGCCATGGTCGCCATGGTGTCTCCCCTGGGCGGGCCGATCCCCGCCGCCGGCTGGCAGGCCGTACTGGTGCTGACCGCGGGCTGGTTCCTGGTGGCCGCGTTTCGCGGCCGTCGCTGCTGCCCCGTTCACCACACCATCGCGGCGGTCGCCATGCTGTACATGGTCAGCGCGATGCCCGAGCACGACATGAACCACGGTCCGTGGCTGACGATGACGGGGATGTCCTCGGCGCATCCTGCGTTGCCGTTGATCGCCGCGCTCGCGGCCGCCTATTTCGGGTATGACGCGGTGCGCATCGCCACCCGCACCTTCCACACCGCGCGCACCGGCGGAATCCGGGACAGCGGCATCGCGCGACCGGCGGCGCGCGCGGCCATGGGGGTCGGAATGGGCTACCTCCTCCTCGCGGCGATCCTGTAGCCGAGCACCTTCTGCTTTTACGACCCGTGTCAACCGGGGATTACTCCGACAGGCGTCAGGTCGTGGTCAACACGGCGTCGGAAAGCACCGGGGCGTCACCGCGTTCGGGTACCCGGACCTCGACCAGAAACCGATCACCATCGCCCCACACCGCGGTGCGCAGCGTTTCGCCGGGAAGGACGGTACCGCTGAATCGTGCGGAAAACGATGCGACGCGGGTGACATCGGCGTCGAGCAGCGCGTCGGTGACGGCCTTGGCGACGATGCCGTAGGTACAGAGCCCGTGCAGGATCGGCACGTCGAAGCCGGCGCTCCGGGCGAACCCCGGGTCGGCGTGCAGCGGGTTCCGATCCCCGCACAGGCGGTAGAGCAGGGCTTGCTGCGGCAAGGTCGGGGTGTCCAGCACCGCGTCGGGAGCCCGGGCCGGCGGCTCGATCCGCTCGCTGCTGCCACGCCGTCCGCCGAACCCACCCTCACCACGGGCGAAGATGCTCGCCTGCGCCGTCCACAGAGGACGCCCGTCGGACTCGGTCACGACGGTCTCGTTGCGGATCACCGCCGCCGTGCCCTTGTCGAGTACGTCGACGATGCGAGTGCGGGCGACCGCCGAACCGTCCACCGGTATCGGCCGGTGGACGGTGATCGCCTGGGTCCCGTGCACCACCTTCGCGAGGTCGATCTCCACCCCGGGCATCGAGACCGGCGGGCCATCCGCACCCGGAGGCCGCGCGGCGGTCGAACGCCCGCCGGACGGCCCAGCCGCTGACCGGGCCGGCGGCTGGGACGACGGCTGGGACGACGGCTGGGACGACGGCTCGCGGGAGGACTCGGGTGACAATACGGTGCCGGCTTGGCGTGGTGGATGGCCCGCGTTCGCCGCGACGGTGGCGAAGGTGGGCAGCACGCGCAGCTCCCGCTCGTAGGCGTAGCGCAGCTCTCGTTCGTCTGTCGGTCTTCCGCCCGCGCCCAGCGCGAGGTGATACAGCAGCACGTCGGAGGCGGTCCAGGAAAAGGCCTGTTCGCCGAGTTCGGCGCCAATGGCGAGATCGGGGTCGATGGGCACGGCGGCTCCTACTCGTAGGTGATCGAGACCTCGGTCGTCAGCGGGACCGACTGGCAGGCCAGGATGATGCCTTCGGCGATGTCGTCACCGTCGAGGATTTCGTTGTTCATCAGCTTCACTTCGCCCGAGACGATCCGGCAGGCGCAGGCGCTGCACTGCCCTTCGCGGCATGAATACGGCGCGTCCAGGCCGTTGTCGAGTAACAGGTCGAGGAGTCTCCGGTGCCGTGGCCAGGAGAACTCGTGGCGGGTTCCGTCGATGTTCACCCGCAACGAGGTTGTCTCACCGGTCGCGGCCTGCGTTCCGACGGGAAGGAATGGGTTTCCCCCAAGGGAAACGAACTTTTCGACGTGGATACGCCGGCGCGGCAGTCCGAGGTCCCGGAGTGCCTGGTTCGCGGCCGCCATGAACGGGCCGGGGCCGCAGAGGAAGGCCTCGAAGGACACGAACGGCTCAGCAAACGAACGCAGCTGCTCCCGCGTCGGCAGACCTTGCACGGTTTCCAGCCAGTGCACGACCACCAATCGGTCGGCATACTCGCGGCTCAGTGCCGACAACTCTCCGCGGAATATCACCGACCGCTCGTCGCGGTTCGCGTAGCAGAGTACGACCCGCCCGGTCCCGCGGACGAGAACCGTCTTGAGGATCGACATCACCGGGGTGATCCCGCTGCCGCCGGCGAACAACAGCAAATCCTCGTCGAACGACTTCGGGACGAAGACGCCGGCCGGTGGCAGGACCTCGATCTCCGTTCCGGGCCGGACGTTGTCGCAGATCCAGTTCGATCCGTAACCCTCGTCGGTGCGCTTCACCGTGATCTTCAACCGCGCACCTTCGTGCGGCGCGCTGGAAAGCGAATAGCATCGTGCCACCGCACCCACCCGCAAGGTGAGAAACTGACCCGGCGAGTACCGGAAGGCGGCGGCCTGCTCCTCCGGAACCTCGAACACCACGGAGCGGGCGTCGGCGGTCTCGGCGACCACCTCCGCCACGGTCAGCAGGCACGATTCTCGGTCGTGGGTTTCTGGCACGGGCACGGGGGCATCCCTCTCCGTGGGCGGCTCAGTCATCCAGGACTCCGAACTCGCCTTGCCGCGCGGCCATGGCGATGCTGGCACTCAGCGATGCGCAGGATTCCAGCAATGCCGTGTTCACCCCCGTGCGACTCTGCTCGGCGAAGACCGGGCAACTGGCGGCCGCATCGGTAATCCACTGGATGCTGGTGTGCTTGCGACTGTTCTTCTTCACCAGCACCCTGGTCCCGCATGACGAGCATTTGTGCGGTCGCAGCCCGCCGTTCAGGAAATCCCCGCGCTCAGCGTGTTCTTGATCCATTACAGTGGCCTCGGCGGACTCCGTGTATGCCGCACCGTTGTGGCGCACGGTGCCGCTCGCCGCGGGATACCCGGGTGGGCCGGTGCGTTTCGTGTCCCCGCCGGCCACTGCCGGCGACCGTGCTTCCCCTTCCGATCCGTCGGTCATGAGGACCCGTCACACTCCGGCCTGCTGGCGGGCCAGGTTCTCGGCGACCTCCTGGGCCCACGCCTCGTTCGCCTTGGTGGTGTCCACTTCGAACTCGAAGCGGCGCGTCATGTCCTCGGTCACGTCCGCGACGTCCACGTAGAACTGCTCGTACCAGCGCCGGAGCTGATACACCGGCCCGTCTTCTTCGCACAGGAGAGGATTGTCGATCCGGGTCTTGTTCTTCCAGATCTCCACGTCCTGCAGGAAGCCCACCCCGATGCTCTTGGCGAACTTACCCGCTATCTTGTCCGCCTGCTCGTCCGACACGCCGGGCAGCTTCTTCACGCTCACACCCCATTGCAGGACAAAGGAAGTCGGCGTGACCGGGTAGTGGCAGTTGATCAGTACGTTCTCGATCTCGTAGCCCCGGAACGTGTTCACCAGCTTGTTGATCATATAGGAGGGCCCGAAGTAGGACGCCTCCGATCGGAGCAGATTGTCCTCACCACCGTAGTTCGACGCCATCCCCATGTCGGGGCGGCCCTTGGTGGTGAGGTACTGCGTCGCGACATGTCCCTCGAAAACGTTCTTGAAATAGGTCGGGAACGCATAGTGGATGTAGAAGAAGTGCGCCATGTCGACCATGTTGTCGATGATCTCGCGGCAGTTCGACCCCTCGATGAGCACCGAATCCCAGGTCCAGTTGCTCCAGTCGCCGGTGAAGATGCCGTCGATGCGCGGAATCACGACATCGTCCGCGGGCGGGTTTCCTTCCGGATCGTGCCACACGAACAGCTGCTTGTTCTCTTCCCGAGTGAGCCACGACTTCGTCCGGGCACGCAACGGCACCCGCTTGGCGTAGGGGATCGAGACACACTTTCCGTTGCCGCCCCAGCGCCAGTCGTGGAACGGGCAGGCCACCTCGTCACCCTTGATCGTTCCCTGGGTCAGGTCCCCGCCCATGTGCCGGCAATAGCCGTCGAGCACGTGGAGCCCGTCTCCGGTCTCGAAGATGACGAGCTTGGTGCCGAACGCCGTGACGGCATGCGGTCTGCCGTCCCGGAAGGAGTCGGCCAGGCCCAGGCAGTGCCAGCCGCGAGCGAACCGGGCCGGCGGGGCGCCGGCGTCGATCGAGCGGACTTCCGTCATGGTTGACCTCCGGAGTGAGTCTCGGCTGCGAGATGCCGGGCGGCGAGGTAGCCGAACACCATGGCGGGGCCGATCGTCGCGCCGGGACCGGCGTAGGTGTGGCCCATCACCGCCGCGCTGGTGTTTCCCGCCGCGTACAGCCCCGCGACGACCGAGCCGTCTTCACGGAGCACGCGCGCGTGGGCATCGGTGCGCAGACCGCCTTTGGTGCCCAGATCGCCCGGAACGATCTTGACCGCATAGAACGGGGCGGAATCCAGCGGGCCGAGGCTGGGGTTGGGCCGGTTGCGCGGATCGCCGTAGTAGTGGTCGTAGGCGCTTTCCCCGCGTCCGAAGTCCGCGTCGATCCCGCGCAGCGCGAACTCGTTGAACCGCCGGACGGTCGCGGTCAGCCGATCCGGGGATACCTGGATGTGCCGGGCGAGTTCTTCCATGCTGGACGCACTGGTCACGATTCCGGCCTTGAACCAGCGTCCGGGCAGCTTCTGGCGGGGCGCGATACCGGTGAACATGTACCGGTCCCGGTACCGCTGGTCGAACAGCAGCCAGGCCGGGATGTTCTCCGCCGGACCGTCGCCCGGCCCGTACATCGCATGCACCGCCTCGACGTAAGGCGCGGATTCGTTGACGAATCGCTCGCCCCGGGCGTTGACGATCACACAGCCGGGCCGCGAGCGTTCGGCGAGCGCGAACCAGGGGCCGCCGGTGAGCGGGATCGACGGACCCCACCAGGCGTCGTCCATCAACGCGACCGCGGCGCCCAGTTTGAGGCCCGCGTTGATCCCGTCGCCGGTGTTGGCCTTCGCTCCGACCGTCCATTGCGTGCCAACCGGTTGGCGCTGGTACTTGGTCCGCATCTCTTCGTTGTGCTCGAACCCGCCCGATGCGAGCACCACACCGAGGTTCGCGTGCAGGGTGATCTCCGCACCATCACGCCGCACCACCGCCCCGGTGACGCGATCGCCCACGGTCGCCAGGTCGAGCAGCGGAGTGTCGAGCCATACCGGCACTCCGGCATCACGCAGCCCGGCCCGAAGTCCCGCCGCCAACGCTTGTCCCATGGATAGCAGGCGTTTCCCGGTGGCACGCGAGAGAAGCCAACGCCCGCCGAGCTTGGCCAGGCGGAGAGCCCCCCGGGGGTGCCTCGCGATCAGGCTGAGCCAGCGGTAGTCGGCTTGAGTGATGGGCACGCCGAGCGGTGACGCGCTGTAGGGCGGCTCGAGGTTCTGGAGCTCCTCGCCGAGGAGCCTGCCGTCGAACGGCTCAGGCTCGATGGAACGCCCTTCCGAAGACCCGCCCGGCGCCTCGGGATGGTAGTCGGAGTAACCCGGGACCCACTGGAACCGCAGCGGTGTGCTCCGCTGGACGAACTTCACAACATCGGGGCCGGTGTGCAGAAACTCCGCCCTGAGCTCGGCGGGCACCACGTCGCCGACGATCGCCTGCAGGTATTCCCGCGCCCGTCCGGGGGTGTCCTCGACACCGGCGGCCCGGAGAACCTCGTTGCCTGGAATCCACACGCCGCCGCCGGAACGCGCGGTGGAGCCGCCGAACTTCGCCGCCTTTTCGAGGACGACCACGCTCAGGCCATGGTGGGCCGCGGTGAGCGCGGCGGTCATGCCGGCGGCTCCGCTGCCGACCACCACCACGTCGAAGCTCTCCGACATGCCACCTCCGGGTGAAACGTGCTTTCTTGGCAGGTTTCGGTTTCGCTCCGTTCGTCGCCACCATAGACGAGAACGTGTTTCAGTTCCAGGTTCGACCGGGTACGTGACTCCGCCGGTGATGTTCCGGTCGATCTTTTGCCGGCCTGGCCGGTGTTCGGCGGCATCGTCGAGCCGTTCCCATCATGTGTACAGGTTTGCCCGCCGTGGGCGATCTTTGTGGCCCACTTCGGCGTTCGAGGTGCATGTCCGCGCTGGTCACGGGGCCGACACCGGGCATTCGTGGCCCTGGCGTGCCGTCGGGCGAGATGACAAGAATGAGAACGTGTTCTAGTCTTGAGGTATGACCGAGCAGGACGTGCGTCGGGTGATCGCCGCGGTTTCCGAACTGCGGCCCGTCCTGTGCGAGCGGGCCCAGGACGCGGAGGACGCCCGCCGGATCCCCGACGAGTCGATCAAGTCGTTGGCCGAGACGGGCTTCTTCAAACTGCTGCAGCCGAAGTCCTACGGCGGGTTCGAGGCCGATCCGGTCAGCTTCTACACCGCGGTGAAACTGATCGCGAGCGCCTGTGGATCAACCGGATGGGTCGCCTCGATCCTCGGCGTTCATCCCTGGCATCTCGCGCTGTTCGACGCGCAGGCGCAGGAAGACGTGTGGGGGGAGAGCACCGATGTCCGCATCTCGTCCTCGTACGCGCCCATGGGCAAGGCCACGAAGGTCGATGGTGGCTACCGGCTGTCCGGCCGATGGAGCTTCTCCTCGGGCTGTGACCATGCCACCTGGGTCTTCCTGGGGGCGCCGGCGTTCGTCGATGGCCGCCCGGTCGACTTCTGCACCTATCTGCTGCCCCTGACGGACTACCGGATCATCGACGTTTGGGACACGATCGGACTCCGCGGCACCGGAAGCAACGACATCCTCGTCGAGGACGTGTTCGTGCCGGAGCATCGCGCGCTGAGTTTCGCGGCCACGTCGAAATGCAGGACACCCGGGCAGAGCGTCAACACCGGCCCGCTTTACCGGCTTCCGTACGGCTCGGTGCATCCGTCCACCATCACCGCGCCGATCATCGGCATGGCGTACGGGGCGTACGAGGCGCACATCGACCATCAACGTGCTCGGACCCGCGTGGCCTACCTCGGAGAGCAGTCCAAAGAGGATCCGTTCGCCAAGGTGCGGGTCGCCGAAGCGGCCAGCGAAATCGATGCCGCCTGGCTGCAGCTGACGCACAACATCGACGAGCTCTACCAGGCCGCGTGCCGGGAGGAGAAACTCCCGTTCCGGATCCGTCTGAAGGTACGCCGGGATCAGGTCCGCGGCACCGAGCGCGCGATCACGGCCATCGACCGGCTCTTCGAGAACTCCGGTGGTCGCGCGCTGTGGAGGGGCACACCGATCCAGCGGTTCTGGCGTGACGCACACGCCGGCCGGGTGCACGCGGCGAACGACCCCGAACGGGCCTACACGATGTTCGGTACCGGCGAGTTCGGTCTCCCGGTGGAAAACGCGATGGTCTGAATGTCCGCCGAAACGAATGAGGCACTGGCGATGGGCAGCTATGTCGAAGCGAGGGAGGGGTTGCGCCTGCACTACCACGATGTCGGCGCCGAGCACGCCGAAACCGTGGTAATGCTGCACGGTGGTGGCCCCGGCGCCTCGGCCTGGAGCAACTTCGGCCGCAATATCCCCGTTTTCGCCAAGTCGTTCCACACCATCGCCGTGGACCAGCCCGGCTTCGGACGATCGGACAAGCCGAGAGAACATCCCCAGTACTTCACGCACAGCGCGCACGCGGTCGTCGGGTTGCTGGACAAGCTCGGGATCGAAAAGGCCCATTTCGTCGGAAACTCGCTGGGGGGCGGCACCGCCGTGCGTCTCGCGCTGGATCACCCCGGCCGTGCCGGGCGGCTCGTTCTGATGGGGCCCGGTGGCCTGAGCGTCAACGTGTTCGCGCCCGACCCGACCGAAGGGGTGCAGAAGCTTGCCCGGTTCGCCGCCCCGCCGGGACCCAGCAGGGAAAAGCTCGCCGAATTCCTGCGGGTGATGGTCTACGACCAAACGCTCATCACCGACGAACTGGTCGAGGAGCGCTTCGCAGCGGCGAACACGCCCGAATCGGTGGCGGCGATGCGGGCGATGGGCGCGTCCTTCACTCGTCCCGACAGCTATGAACAGGGCATGCTCTGGCGGGAGGCGCACCGGTTGCGGCAGCGGGTCCTGCTGGTCTGGGGTCGGGAGGACCGGGTGAATCCCCTTGATGGAGCGCTGCTGGCGCTGAAGACGATTCCGCGCGCCCGCCTCCACGTGTTCGGACGGTGCGGCCACTGGGCGCAGCTGGAGAAGTTCGAGGAGTTCAACCGCCTGGCGATCGACTTCCTGGGAGGCTCGTGATGGGCATCCGCTCGCTCGGCTACCTGCGGATCGAGGCCACCGACATGGCGAGGTGGCGTGAGTTCGGGCTCAAGGTTCTCGGCATGGTCGAAGGCCGGGGCCCGAATCCGGAGGCGCTCTACCTGAGGATGGACGACTTCCCCGCTCGTCTGGTGATCGTCCCGGGTGCGGCGGACCGGCTGGCGCACACCGGATGGGAGGTCGCCGGCGCCGCCGAGCTGGACGAGGTGCGCGCGAGGCTCGGATCCCATGGCGTGCCCTACAAAGACGGCACGGCCGCTGAGGTCGCCGAGCGCCGGGTGAGCGAGCTGATCGCCTTCGACGACCCGTCCGGCAACTCGATCGAGGTCTTCCACGGCATCGCGTTGGAGCACCGGCGGGTCGTGAGCCCTTACGGGCACCGGTTCGTCACCGGGGAACAAGGGCTCGGACACATCGTACTGTCCACCCACGACGACGAAGCTGCTCTGCGATTTTACCGTGATGTGCTCGGCTTCCGACTGCGTGATTCGATGCGCCTGCCGCCGCAACTCGTCGGCAGGCCGGCCGACGGTGCGCCCGCCTGGTTGCGTTTCTTCGGCTGCAATCCACGCCACCACAGCCTGGCTTTCCTGCCCATGCCGACGCCGAGCGGGATCGTTCACCTCATGGTCGAGGTGGAAGAGACCGACGACGTAGGCCTGTGCCTGGATCGCGCCAGACGGCGCAAGGTGCCGATGTCGGCCACCCTCGGGCGGCATGTCAACGATCTGATGTTGTCCTTTTATATGAAGACCCCCGGTGGCTTCGACGTCGAATTCGGCTGCGAGGGCAGGCAGGTCGACGACGAGACCTGGGTAGTCCGGGAGAGCACCGCCGTCAGCCTGTGGGGGCACGACTTCGGCGTCGGGGCACAGGCGCGGTGACGGTGGGTTCGGCCGAGATCGACCCAGCGCGGTTTCGGGCCGTGCTGGGCCATTTCTGCACCGGGGTGACCGTAGTGACGACCCATGACGGTGTGGCGCCCGCCGGCTTCGCCTGCCAGTCCTTCGCGGCGCTCTCCCTCGATCCGCCCCTCGTGCTGTTTTGCCCGGCCCGAAGTTCGGGTACCTGGCCGGTCATCGAGCGAGTCGGCCGGTTCGCGGTGAACGTGCTCGCTGAGCACCAGTACGAGGTCAGTGCGGCCTTCGGCGCCCCCGGTGCGGACAAGTTCGCCTCGGTTTGCTGGCGGCGCGGGGTGTCCGGCTCTCCCTTGCTGGAGGGAGCGTTGACCTGGGTCGAATGCAATCTGCACGCCACCCTCGAGGCCGGCGATCACTATGTCGTGGTCGGGCGGGTGATCGCGCTCGGAGACCCTTCGGGTGGCCGTCCGCTGCTGTTCTACCAAGGCCGTTACACCGGTGCCGAGGTTCCGCGTGCCGCCGCGGGCGACCTGCTCACCTGGGTGCGCCAGAATGAGTGGCTCTAGCTTCGCGTCGAGATCACCTCGACGGACCGGCCCGTAGTGGCAGGGCCGAGCACCGCGACGTCCAGGATGAGTATCGCCATCGCGACCGCGACAACGATGAACATGCCGGTCGCGCCCTGTGCTTGCAGGACGGGAAGAAGGATGAACGGCATCGCCGCGGTCGCCAGCCTCGACAGCGAGTACGCCGATCCCGCCGCGGTCGCCCGCAGCGAGGTCGGGAACAGCTCGGCTTGGTAGGTGTGGAAGGCGTTGGAGAACACGTTGCTGATCGCGGTGTAGCAGAACCCGAGCACCGCGATGGCTGTGCCCGTGGTCGAGTAGCCGAACGCGAGCCCGAACACCGCCATGCCGAGCGCGCTGCCCACGATCAGCCACTTGCGCTGCATCCGCTCCATGATCGGGATCGAGAGCGCGGAGCCGATCGGGTATCCGAGGAACGTCAGCGCGCTGAAGGTCAGCGAATGAGAGAGGTCGAACCCCTTGGCGGTCAGGACGATCGGCACCAGAGAGCCGAATCCGTAGTAACCGAAGGCCTGCAGGAGTTGGAAGAGATGGAGCATCGCGGCGCGGCGCCGCCACGGACGCGTCAGCAGCGCGGTGAACCGCACGGGGCGAGGATCCGCCGTCGGAGCGCCGCCTTCCTCCGGTACGTCTTCCTCCGGTGCGGGCAGCGGTTCCTTCGCCGAGCGCTCCAGTCGGCGGATGACCTGGTCGGCCTCCTCGATCCGGCCTTGTGTCAGAAGCCAGCGGGGCGATTCCGGGAGTCCGGCCCGCAGGACCCATACGATCGCCGATCCCAGCGCACCCACCACGAACAGCCAGCGCCACCCATCCACGCCCAGCGGTGCGCTGCCGGCCAGCCCCCGTGCGAGGAACCCCGCGGCGGGAACTCCGCAGAAGCCGACCGTGTACGCCCACGCGGTCGCGCGGCCCCGGGAGTGCGCGGGAAGGAGGTCCGCGAGGTAGGCGTCGGCGAGCGGCAGTTCGGCGCCGATCCCGATCCCGGCCACGAACCGGCAGGCGACCAGCATCCAGACGTTCACGCTGACCGCGCCCAGCAGCGTGAACACCGAATACAACCCGAGTGTGAGCAGGAACGCGCGCCGGCGGCCGATCCGGTCCGCGAGCCGGCCCAGCGCGACCGCGCCGACGAAAGCGCCGAGGAACGCCGAAGCGAGCAACGGCTTGAGTTCCGCGCTCGACACCCCGAACTCACTCGCCAGCACGGTGCTCACGGTGCTGGCGAGGAACAGGTCGTAGAGGTCGAAGAAGGTCGCGACGCCGACCACCGCGATGAGGTATCGGTGGAGGCGGGTGACGGGAAGCCTGTCGAGGCGTGCGGCCGTCGTTGGGTGCGCGGCGGTCATGGCCGGAAGTTAGCGCGCCGTGATCGATCTGTAAACACCTGAATAGGTAGATGTGCCGAACCTGAGTTCGATATAACCTCTCCTTATGGACAAGCACGACGAACCGGACTGGACCGCCGCGACGTTGCTGGAGACGGACGTGACCGGTCTGGACGAGACCCGAACCCTTTCCTACCTGCGGGCGATCTCGCAGGTCGAAGCCAGACTGGAGGCAGCGAGACTGCAGGCCATCGAGCACTTCTCCGCCCTGAACGGGCACTCCGACGCCGCGCCGGGCAAGCTCGCCCGTGAGTTGAAGATCACCCGGAGCAACGCGGCCAGGGACACCAGGCTCGCCCATGAGCTGACCTACCGGCTGCCGCGCACGCTCACCGCGCTCGAAACCGGCGACCTCGACCCCGCCCGCGCGGCGCAGGTCGCGCGGGCCACCCGAGCGCTCAGCGATACGCAGGCGCGGTCCGTGGACGACCGGCTCTACCCGGCCGCGGTGGACAAGAACCCCAAGCCGTTGGGTGAGTTCCTGCGAAGCGCGGTAGCGCAAGAGGCTCCGGGCGTTCCACGCGAACGGTCCGAACACACTGCGCTGGAGCGAACCGAGGCGCCGTCCGGGCAGAAGTCCGGGCCAGAGCAACTCATCGCGTTGATGCGCGAGCTCGATCTGGTCGAGGTCGACCTGTCCATCAGCGGCGCCGCCCAAGAGCGCAAGTACTTTGGCGACACGCGTTCCTTGCGTGAGCTTCGACTGGCAGTCCTGCGGGAACGCCTGCTCAACGAGGCGCCGGCCGCACAGCCCGGGACCTCCGAGATCTGGGAGCTGGCGCAGCGGATGACAACATTCAGCGACCGCGTCAGCCAATCTTACGGTTACACACTCGACACGGGCCGGGCGCGTGAGCCTGGCTTGACCGTCATGGACTTCGCGGACGTCCGAGCGTTCCGGTACAGGACCACACACTCGGTGCGGATCCCGATGTATCCCGTGGAGACTGCCCAGGCACGGCGGCGCCGATGGCGGGTCCTCCCCGCGTCTTGGCGGCTCAAGAAGAACCGGGACACGGATCAAGATGGTTATCAAGAGGGTTGAGGTGACCGAAGCCGACCGCTGTGCGACGAAACCCACCCAACCGCAGCGGTTTCCCCGCGGCCCGGGCCCCGACGCGGCGCGCACTCAACCGTCCAGCCGAGTAGACGCGACGTGAGCTGATTGAGCTGTCCCGCAAGGAGGGTCAGCCACGACCGATGCGGTGAGCATCCCGGCGCCGCCGCTGCTGCGAAGCAACGCTGGCCGCCAACCTTGGGGCGCACATCACCCGTCTGGCCGAGTAAATCGACGAAATGACCGGGAAAACAAATCGCCCGCACGATCGAACCCGTGCACGATCGAACCCCGCACGATCGAACCCCGCACGAACCAACACGGCACGAACCAACACGGCACGAACCAACACGGCCGCCGCGCTGCCCACAGGGCCTGCCACGGGCTCACAGCCCTATTGCTTCACAGTTCCCGCCGTCTGCAACCCTTCCCGGCCCAGACGGATCCGGCCTGCCGATACGGCTCACCAACCTCGTGACCACAGCCACCCTGCGGAAACCAACCGCACCGAAGACGACGTCCGCCCCGGCTCACCACCGCCACCCCAGCTCACCGCCACCCCAGCTCACCACCGCCCCGGCTCACCACCGCCCCGCCCCGCCTTGCGATCGTCGCCCCGGCTTGCGTGTCTGACTCCGCCGATCAGGACTGCGGGCCCATGACCACTGGTCGAGCCTCGCCCCGGCTCGTCATTGCCCGCCCAGCTTGCGGCCGTCCGCCCAGGCTCGCGAGTTTGCCCAGGCTTGCGAGTCCGTCCCGCTGGTGACGCCGGACGCGGCGTATGAGCAGTGGCAGACTCATGACCACTGGCCCAGCCGTAACGAACACCATGGATGCCGACCCAGGAGCGGGGCGTGGAACCTGGATGTGCGTCGCCTTCGGCAAATGTGCGTCGCCTTCGGCAAGAAGTCCGAACCACCGAAAGCCGCGATGCCGGTTTCGTCATACGCGCGCCCGGGGCCCTACGGCTGACCAGAAGTCCAGGTGAACGTGCCCGCGCGCACGGCCGGTGCCGTCGAGCAAGCGGCCCATCAGCTTGATGGTGCGCAGCGTGACGGCGCGATCGATGATCTCGAGCCAGGGCAGCTTGGATACCAAGGAACTCTCCAAGGCCACCGACTCGCCTTGCATGCGAAGCCAGGTCACGAGCAACAGGTTCGCCGATCCGCTGATCGCCGCGCACATCCGCACCTCGGGGAGGGTCGCCAGGGACCGGGCCGTCGACTCGAGCCGGTCCGGCGGCACACGCAGCCAGAGCATCATGGTCACGGGCATCGGAGACAGCGACCGCGCGATCTCGCACCGCAGTCGGATCGACCCGGTCGCGAGTGCGGCGCCCACTCGTCTGCGAACCGTGCTCGCGCTGGCGCCGAGCCGATCGGCGATCTCGGCATACGTGGCCCGCCCGTTCTCGCCGAGCACCCGCAGCACCCGGCGGTCGATTTCGTCGAACCGGGTCGCGTTGGCCGAGGGCTTCGGGCGCGCTGCCAGTGTCTCGCACTGTTCCGGTGAGATCGCCCAAACCCGCCAGCGGCTGCCTTCGCTGAACAGCCGGGCCGAGACAAGTGTCCGGGTTCCGGTCACTCCGGGAACCGGGGTCAGCCGGTGGACGATGTAGTTCGACACCTCCTCCAGGCTCGGTGCCACCACGTGCACGATCAGATCGCACGGCCCGGCGACGTATTCCACCGTGGGCACATGCGGATCGGCAGCCAGGATGTCACCGACTTCCACGGCGCGGCCCGGGGCACAGTCGATCTGCACGAAGGCGATGGCCATGCGCGCGATGACCGGTCCCCCCGGATAGGCGACCATCCACGACTCGCCGCTTTCCACCAGGCTCTCCCATCGCCTGGTCGCGGTGACCGGTCCGATCCCGAGGGCGCTGCCCACGAGAGACCAGGGCGCCCGCGGATCGATCTGCAGGGCGTTCACCAATGTTAGGTCGATCTCAGAAAGCATGGCGGATTCGGTTGTCCGACGACGAGGGCATGCAGGAATCTTCGCATCCGCGGGCCTGCTGCGGCCCGTGATCCCATGATCACTGACTATCCACCAATCGACCTCGAGGAGATCGATGAGCCTTCGCGACGAAGCCCACGAGCTGAGCGGTGACCTGGTGGCACTCAGGCGAGAACTGCACCAGATCCCCGAAATCGGGTTGAATCTTCCCCGCACCCAGGAACGGGTGCTGCGGGCCCTCGACGGCCTTCCCCTGGAGGTGAGCACCGGCAGCGGCCTTACCTCGGTCACTGCGGTGCTGCGTGGCACGGGCGGGAGTGGCAAGACCGTGCTGCTTCGGGGCGACATGGACGCGTTGCCCGTGACCGAACAGGTCGACGTGCCATACATCTCGCGGCACGAAGGTGCCATGCACGCCTGTGGTCACGACCTGCACACGGCGGGATTGGTCGGTGCCGCGCGTTTGCTGGCGAGCAGGCGCGAAAAGCTCGCCGGCGATGTGGTCTTCATGTTCCAGCCCGGTGAGGAAGGTTTCGACGGTGCCGGCCAGATGATCGAGGAAGGCGTGCTGGAGGCGGCCGGACGGCAGGTCGACGCCGCCTACGGGTTGCACGTGTCCTCGGCGCTGGTCCCCAAGGGGACCTTCGTGTGCCGGCCGGGGCCGCTCATGGCGGCCTCCGACGCGTTGTCAGTTCGGGTGATCGGGGAAGGCGGGCATGGCTCTCGCCCGTTCCAGGCGCTCGACCCGGTGCCGGTGGCCTGCGAAATGGTCACCGCGCTGCAGACGTTGGTCACCCGGCGGTTCGACGTGTTCGACCCGGTCGTGCTCACCGTCGGAACCTTCCACGCCGGCACCCGGCGCAACATCATCCCGGACGACGCGAGCTTCGAAGCGACGGTGCGTAGCTTCTCGGCCGCTGCACGGGAACGGATGGCGGAACTGTCGGTGAAGCTGTGCGAGGAGATCGCGGCCGCGCACGGCGTGCGGGTGGAAGTGGCCTACAACGAGGAATACCCGGTGACCGTGAACCACGAGTCGGGCTACGACTTCGTCGCCGAAACCGCGCGCGAGGTTTTCGGTGAAGAGCGCTTTCACCGGACCGACAACCCGTTCACCGGGTCTGAGGACTTTTCCCGGGTGCTGGGCCGCGTGCCGGGTGCGTTCGTGTTCCTCGGCGCGACCTTCGCCGACGACCCCGATTCCGCGCCCTACAACCACTCGCCGCGGGCGATGTTCGACGACGGTGTGCTCGCCGACGGTTCTGCTCTGCTCGCCGAACTCGCCGCCAGGACTTTGGAGGCGCCGTGCGCTCCTACTACCTGATCCCGCTCATCCCGGCGCTGGCCCTGACGGTCATGCCGTTCCTGCCGTTCGTGAACAGCACGGGTTTGTGGTTCGGCCTGCCGAAGATGCTCGTGTGGGGTGGTGTGTGGTGTGTGTTGTGCACGCCGGCCATGCTCATCACGGAGCGGGTCATGGCGCGACGAGGTGAAGACCGGTGACCATCACACTGATCTTCACCTTCACCGGGATCGTGCTGATCGGCGTACTGGGCTTCGTCGGCCGCCGCACACCCGCGGCAGATCTGTCCGAGTGGGCTGTGAACGGTCGGAAGTTCGGCGCGCTCGCCATGTGGTTCCTGCAGGCCGGCGAGGTCTTCACCACCTTCACCTTCCTCGGGATGGCCGGGCTGGCCTTCAGCGGTGGAGTCGCGGCGATGTACGCGCTGCCCTACATCCCGATCGGCTACATGGTGTTGTTCTTCCTGGCCAAGCGGCTGTGGTCGATGGGCCGTGAACGCGGCTACCTCACCCAGGGCGACTTCCTGGAGGATCGGTTCGGCAGCCGTTTTCTCGGTACGCTCGCCGCCGTCCTGGGGGTGCTCTTCGTGCTCCCGTACCTGCAGCTGCAGATCACCGGCCTCGGTTTGATCGTCAAGCTGGTCACCGGCGACGCCGTGTCTTCGACTTTGTCGATGGTGGTCGGGTGCGTACTCGTGGTGGCGTTCGTGTTGTGGGCCGGGCTTCGCGGGGTCGCGACGACCTCGTATTTCAAGGACGTGGTGATGCTGATCGTCCTCGTTGTCCTGCTCGTCGCGGTGCCGGCGCACTTCGCGGGCGGACTCTCCGGGGTCTTCCACAAGATCGACCAGCTGCACCCCCAGCTGTTGACCATCCACAATGGAACCAACGACCATGTGTGGTTCATCACCAGCATGCTGGTCAGCGCGATCGGGGTAGGACTGATGTGCCTGCCGCATACCTGGCCGGCACTGTTTTCCGCCCGCGATCCCAAGGTGCTGCGCCGCAACTACACCTGGATGCCGTTGTACGAGCTGTGCCTGATGTTGCCGATGGTCATCGGTTTCGCCGCGGTCCTGGTGTTGCCGAAGAACAGCGATTCGAACGGCATCCTGCTCAGCCTCAGCAAGACGGTGTTGCCGGGCTGGGCCACCGGCCTCGTCGTCGTCGCCGCGATCGCGACCGCGATGGTGCCCGCGGCGGGCATCCTGATCGGCATTTCCTCGCTTGTCGCGCGCAATGTCGTGCGTGTCCGCGGTGAACGCAAACAGTTCTGGGTCAACCACGGAACCGTGGTGGTGGCCTGCGGGGTGTCGCTGCTGCTCGGCATCTTCCGCCCGGACCTGCTGGCCAACCTGCTGTTGCTCACCTACAGCGGCTCGGTGCAACTCGCCCCCGCCAACGTGCTCGGCTTCACCCGGCGGGTCCCGATCGGCAAGGGGCCGGTGCTGGCCGGACTCATCGTCGGAGAACTGGTCGTCATCTGGCTCACCTTCTTCGACACGCATCTGGTCGGCCATGTCAATGTCGGGCTGGTCGGTCTCGCGGCGAACATCGTCGTCCTCCTGGCCGGTGCGCTTGCCGAACGACGGACCCGGCGGATGCGCGTTTCCGAGGTCTCCGATGATGTGGCGGTGACGGCGTGACGCGGATCCTGTTCGCCGGAGGGGAGGTTTTCGACGGCCTCGGTGCGGCTCCGGAGCGGGCTGACGTAGTCATCGAGGACGGTTCCATCGTCGAAATCGGCAGCGGGCTCGATGGCGACGAAGTAGTCGACTGCTCGGGAAAGACCCTGATGCCGGGCCTTTTCGACTGTCACGTGCATGTGGTCATGTCCGACATCAACGTGCTGAAGCGGATCCAGCAGCCGTTTTCCTACCAGTTCTTCGAGGCCGCCGTGAACCTGCGACGGACGTTGGAAGCCGGTATTACGACGGTGCGCGACGCGGGAGGAGCGGATCTCGGCGTCAAGCGCGCCGTCGAAGACGGGCTCATCCCGGGGCCGCGGATGCAGATTTCGGTCGGTGTCATCAGCCAGACCGGCGGTCACGGCGACGGCTGGATGCCGTCCGGGCACTGTGTGCGCTGGCTGGTGCCGCACCCTGGGCGACCAGAAACGGTGGTGGACGGTCCCGACGAGATGCGGCGCGTGGCACGAAGCCTGCTGCGTGCGGGTGCGGAAGTGTTGAAGGTCTGCACGACCGGCGGCGTGCTGTCGCCCGGGGACGATCCGAAACACAGCCAGTTCACCCCGGGCGAGTTGGCGGTCCTGGTCACCGAGGCGGCCATGCGGGGACGACATGTGATGGCGCACGCGCAGGGAGCCGAGGGCGTCAAGAACGCCGTCCGCGCCGGTGTCCGTTCCATCGAGCACGGGATCTATCTGGATGACGAGGCGATCGATCTGATGCTGGCGCATCGGACCTGGCTGGTGCCCACACTGGTCGCGCCGCTGGCCGTGCGGCGTGCCGCTCAGGCAGGGGCGGCGATTCCGGACGAGATGCTGCGTAAGGCGGAGGAGGTCCTGCAGGCCCACGCCGAGTCGGTGCGGCGGGCCGTCGCGGCCGGGGTCCGGATCGCGATGGGCACCGACAGCGGCGTCGGCCCCCATGGCACCAACCTCGAGGAGCTCACCCTGATGCGCGAATGTGGGATGAGCCCGGAACAGGTGCTCGCCGCGGCCACCTCCTCCGCCGCGGAACTGCTCGGTTATGGAGAAGAGCTCGGGAGGCTCGCCCCGGGGTTTCGGGCCGACTTGGTGGTCGTGGCCGGAAACGCCTTCGACCTCGCGTCGCTGCGGGCGAACATCCGTGAGGTCTGGAAAGACGGTGCGAGAGTCGTGAATTCGACCGGGAAACCGTGAGGAACCCCCGGGCGCGCTGAACTGGGGGAGAAGGCGCGGCCCGGGGGCCTGCCCCGGCGCCCGAGGGGGAGTTTCGCGCCGGAGCACGGCCGGCGAAAAACTGGGGAGGGTGACGCCGACCGCTTCCGTCGAGGATACAGCGGATAGTCCAGCGCGCACCGCGTTTGACCGAAACCATGCGATGGTTCACCCGGTTAGCTGCGGGCGTGCGCATGATTGTCCACAAAGGACATAATGGAGGTTTCGGGGGGTGGGGCCGATCGGACACGGTTGGTCGCCGGAGGGTGACCGAGGGCATTGCGTGTGGGGTACGATGATGACAGCATGCGGCGCGCTCGAAACAGTCGGATGTTTCGGCGGCGACACTGACCGGTTTTCCTTGGGTGGGCCTTCCGGTTTTGCTCACGGTAGCGAGAACCAATCGTTCTGGCTGATCGTCAATCTTCGCGCCCAACTCCGATGAGGCGTCGGGATGCTTCTTCTCGTTTCGGCGTGCGGGTGTCCCTTCAGTCATCGTGGGACATCGCCTCCTTCGGCGAACGGCGGCGGTTTCGTGCGGTGAAACACGTCGTGCACGCTGACGGATGTTGCCTGGCGTAATGGCAGGAAGATCTCCTAGCCGGCGGGCGAACCGTGCTCGGTGATGGGAGCCGATGAACAGGTAGTCCAGATCCGTGATCAAGTCCACCGCCAAGGTCCTGGCGTCACCGCGGCGGAACCCTCATCGGCCATCGGTCAAGGAGTCGGGGACCGTACCTGCCGCGGTATCGACCAGGTCGAGGGGAAGGAGGCGACACTGGCCGTCGTCCGCCGGCGTTGCGCCGGATCCAGCAGGTGGACAAGCCGTGCCGGGAACCGATTTTTACGACACGTACCCGGTTGGAAGTGCCGCAGCGGGAGGTACCTGTTCTCCGCTTCGATGTCGCCGAGCTGTGCCTTCATGGCGGGTGCGTGCTGTCACGGCTCCCACTGGTACTCGCGGGTGTTTCGGAGCATGTCCCCCTACCGCTGGTACAACCCGCGGACAAGATCAAGATCGTGGTCCGATGACACCTGCGCCTTGTTGTCCATAGTAGACATCCAGCCAGGGTTTTCCCGTAGCCGGTGGAATCCGGCTTTCCCGTCCCGAGGTAGGGATATCCCGTCTGTCGGTTCAGGCGAGCAGATCGGTGAGGATTTCCTGAAGTGCGGTTGCGAACTCCGCCGTCTGACGCTGCGGGGCGAGGTGCGCGCCGGGCATTTCCACGAACGGCAGGCCCAGTTCGAGCGCGAGGGTGCGAGCCGGGCGGTAGTGGTAGTAACCACGACTGCCCAAACCGGCCGCGAGCACGATCGGCACTCCGGTGTGGCGAAGCACCTCGATGTCCGGTAGATAGCGGTAGAACTCCGTCAGCTCACGGCTGAACAGCAACCGCCATTCCTGCTCGTTCGGCAGCCGCACGGCCTTCAGATCGGGGAGCCCGGCGCCGGCGATCGAGTAGAGGAACTCCTTGAACGCCTCGAAGACCTCTCCGTCTTCGGTCAGCGCCACCTGTTCCTCGGCGAACTCGAGCCACTCGTCGGCGTCGGGGAGCAGTCGGACGGCGGGCGGCTCATGTGCGACCAGGCCGCCCACAACCCGCGGATGCTGGGTGGCCAGCGCCAGGCCGATCTGCGCGCCCGCGCTGCTGCCGAACACCAGAGCTTTTTCGTGGCCGAAGTGCTCGATCACCGCGCGGGCGTCGTCGGCGTGCCGTGCGACGGTGATCGAGCCTTCGGAACGGTCGGTGCTGCGGAAATGTCCCCGGCGGTCGTAGGTCAGGACGCTGTACTCACCGCACAGGCGGGCGGAGAGCGCTCGGAAACCGTCGGCCGAGCCGACGCCACCCGCAATGACCAGCAGCGGCGGGCCGTCCCCGCTGCGCCGGACATGCAGTTCGCCGTCCTGGACCTGACAGGTGCCCTCGGAGATCACCGCTGCGAATGTAGTCGCCGTGGAGCACCGCCGTGCCAGGTGGTGCGGGCATTCAGGCGCCCTTGACCACCTCCGCCACGGTCTCGGCGATCGGTGTGGTCGGTCGGCCGATCAGGTCGTGCAACTCGCCCGAGGTCTCGCCGAGCACACCGTCCCTGGTGTTCGCGTCGAGGGCCACCACCATGCCGGCGACGGCTTCCGGGAGACCGGCTTCGAGGAGCGCCGCCTTGTGTTCCTCCGGGGTCAGTTCGGTGTAGACCACTTGCTTGCCGGCCGCCTTGCTGATTTCGCCGGCCAACTCCTCGCGGGTCCAGGCGACGTCGCCGGAGAGCTCATAGGTCTTGTTGTCGTGACCGTCCGAGGTGAGCACGGCCACAGCGGCCGCGGCATAGTCGGCACGGGTCGCACTCGCGACCCGCCCGGAGCCCGCGCTTCCGATGAACCCGCCGGTCTGAAGGGCTTGCTCGATCGTCTGCTGGTAGTTCTCGTTGTACCAGCCGTTGCGCAGGACGGTGTAGGTCAGACCGGTTGAGCGGATGATTTCCTCGGTGGCCTTGTGCTCGGGAGCAAGCACGAGTGGGGTGGTGTCGGCCTTCGGGGCGCTGGTGTAGACGAACTGGGAGACGCCTGCGCCCTGTGCGGCCTCAATCACCGCGCGGTGCTGCGCCACTCGCTTGCCCATTTCGTTGCCGGAGATGAGCAGGACCTTGTCCGCGCCTTCGAACGCGGGGGCCAGTGTTCCCGCTTCGTCGTAGTCGGCCTTGCGCACGATTACGCCAAGCTTCGCCAGGTCGGCCGCCTTCTCCGGAGAACGGACGGCGGCGACGATCTGGTCGGCGGGCAGCTTCTCGACCAGGCCTTGGACGACGAGCCGGCCGAGATGTCCGGTCGCACCGGTGACGACGATCATGTGTGCCCTTCTGTCTCAGGGGTTGGTGTCTCCGAGTTTGTACTAACTTCTTGAAAGTGCCAACCGTCGGGTACCGTCTACTCATGAACAGTCCGGCATCCGAGATCGCTGCTGGTCGGGACACCGACGCGGCACATGACCGGCTTGTTGCGGACGTGTTCGCCCGGGCGTGCGAGTCCCGCCGCATCCTGGAACACGTGACCGGGCGATGGGGTTCACTCGCCCTGGCCGCGCTGATGGAGGGGCCGTTCCGGTTCAACGCGCTGCGCCGCAAGGTGGACGGTGTGAGTGAAAAGATGCTCGCACAGACCTTGCAGGCCCTCGAGCGTGACGGTTTCGTGCACCGCAAGGCCGAGCCGACGATCCCGCCCCGCGTGGAGTACAGCCTGACTCCGACGGGCCGTGAAGTGGCGGAGAAGCTGCTGGGGCTGATCGCGTTCGTCGAGGCGCGGCTACCGGAGGTGACAGCTGCCCGTGCCCGCTACGACGCAGTGAAGTTGGCTCGCGGTTAACCGTGTCGCAGGCCTCAGGCGGTGTCATGTGACGGGTTCTTCTGTCGGGGGAGGGGAGATAGGGACCGTTCCCCGCGAATTGGTAGATGTGATCGGTTTTCGCTGGGAAATGGTTCCTTGTCTGCTTTGTCGGCATTCTCGGCGAGTAGGGCGCGGACCGGTTTGAAGCAAACGCCGCGATCCGGCATGCCCCGGCCTGGTCGGTCGGGGTCGGCCGGTAATCGGTCGAGTCCCATGACCCGCGCGGGCTGACCGCAGTCGTTCAGTCTGCGTTTTCCGAATCCCCTCAGCTGCTTCGATGACCTGGGCTCGTCAGTGTGCCCGTCTCGGCTCTCGCCGGAGGGAGCCCCGTCTCAAGCCGGTTATCCACGCAGAAGCGGGTCCGACCGCTCATTTGACAGGGTCCGCGTGGTTGACGTCGGTATCTCAGAGGCGTTCCAGAACGGTCGCGGTGGAAAGTGCGCCGCCGGCGCACATGGTGACCAGTGCGGTCGCGGCATCCGTTCGTTCGAGTTCGTGCAGAGCCGTTGTGACGAGACGGGTGCCAGTGCTGCCGACGGGATGGCCGAGCGCGATCGCGCCGCCGTTCACGTTCACCCGAGCCGGGTCGGGCTGATGCACCTGTCGCCAGGACAGCACGATCGCCGCGAACGCCTCGTTCACCTCGAACAGGTCCACCTCGCCGATTTTCATCCCGGCTTTGCTGAGGACTTGCTCGGTAGCCTGGATCGGCCCGTCGAGGTGGTAGTAGGGCTCCGCGCCGACGAGCGTTTGTGCGCGGATCCGTGCCCTCGGCTGCAGGCCCAGGGCGCGGGCGCGCCGGGCATCCATCACCAGCACCGCGGAGGCGCCGTCCGAGATCTGCGAGGAGGTGCCGGCCGTGTGCAGGCCCCCTGCCACGACCGGTTTGAGCCTTGCGAGGCCCGCCGGCGTGGTGTCCCTGAGTCCCTGATCCCGAGTCACCAGGTGGGTTTCGCCGGTCGGGGCGCCCTGGTCGTCGGGCGTGGGCGCCTTGACGGGGATGATCTCGCGGTCGAAGCGACCCTGCGCCCATGCGGCTGCCGCCTTGGTCTGCGACGCCAGGCCGAACCGGTCGAGGTCCTCGCGGCTGAGTCCGCGCCGCGTCGCTATCCGCTCGGCTGCGCCGTACTGGTCGGGCATGTCGATCGACCAGGAGGGGGGTTTTCGTTGTCCCGCACCGTTGCCGGTGTTGGCGCCGAGCGGCACCCGGCTCATCGCCTCCACGCCGCACGCAATGCCGACCTCGATCGCGTCCGCGGCGATCAGACCGGCGATGAGGTGGGTGGCCTGCTGAGCGGAGCCGCACTGCGCGTCGATCGTGGTAGCGCCGGTGCCCGCTGGCAGCCCGCCGTGCAGCCAGGCGGTGCGGGTCACATTGCCGGCCTGTTCGCCGGCCTGAGTGACGCTACCGCCGATCACCTGCTCCACGAGCGACGGGTCCAGCCCGGCGCGCTCGATCAGCCCCTGCTGGGCGGCGCCGAGCAATTCCGCCGCATGGAGGCCGGACAGCCAGCCGCGCCGCTTCCCGATCGGTGTCCGCACGGCCTCGACGATGACGGGGTCGCCCACGGGGTCTCCTTTGTCCAAGTGTCGCCGCCAGGTCCAAAAATAGAACAAGTTTCAATATTGGGCAAGGTGACCAGGCTGCGGGCGCTGTCGGGCCTGCTTGCCGACGTAGTGGCTTTCACCAGGCGTTTCAAGATCCTAATCGTAAAAGTAAACATGTTTCACTCGATCTCTTCACAGAGTTAACGCCGTATGCTTCAATCTCTCCCTAGAACGTGTTGCACGACGCTGTGACACCCTGGAGGTAGCCGTGGCAACGCCGATGATCCCTGCCGGCTTCGACTTCACCGACCCGGATCTGTACGCGACTCGGTTGCCCATCGAGGAGTGGGCCGAGCTGCGCCGGACCGCGCCGGTCTGGTGGAACGCCCAGCCGTACAACAAGGCGGGCTTCCGCGATGAGGGCTTCTGGGTGGTGACCCGGCTCGAGGACGTCAAGGCCGTGTCACGGGACAGTGAGCTGTTCTCCTCACAGGAGAAGCTCGCGATCATCCGCTTCGACGAGACCTTGACCGATGAGGGTATGGACGCGAACCGGCTTGTGCTGCTCAACATGGACGCGCCCCAGCACACCAAGCTGCGCCGCATCGTGTCCCGGGGTTTCACGCCGCGGGCGATCAGCAAGCTCGAGAACACGTTGCGGGAACGTGCCGCTCGGATCGTGTACGAGGCCAAGCGGAAGGGCTCGGGTGACTTCGTGGAAGACGTCGCCTGTGAGCTTCCGTTGCAGGCCATCGCCGAGCTGATCGGGATCCCGCAGGAGGATCGCGGCAAGATCTTCGCCTGGTCGAACCAGATGATCGGCTACGACGATCCTGAATACGACGTCGAGCCGGTCGCCGCGTCGGCCGCTCTGGTCGGCTACGCCTGGAACATGGCGGAGGAGCGTCGCCGGTGTCCGATGACCGACATCGTCACCAAACTTCTCCAGGCGGACCTGGATGGTGAGGCACTGAGTTCGGAGGAGTTCGGCTTCTTCGTCATTCTCCTCTCCGTCGCCGGCAACGAGACTACCCGCAACGCGATCAGTCATGGCATGAAGGCGTTTCTGGATCACCCGGACCAGTGGGAGCTGTACAAGGCGTGCCGGCCCAAGACGGCCCCGGACGAGATCGTCCGCTGGGCCACCCCGGTGGTCGCCTTCCAGCGCACCGCCACCGCCGACACCGAGCTGGGCGGGCAGCGGATCCGCAAGGGAGACCGCGTGGGCCTGTTCTACAGTTCGGCGAACTTCGATCCCGAGGTGTTCGATCAGCCGGACAAGTTCAACGTGCTGCGCGAGGACAATCCCCATGTCGGCTTCGGTGGAACCGGCTCTCACTACTGCATCGGCGCGAACCTGGCGCGGCTGGAGATCGACTTGATCTTCAACGCGATCGCCGACGCGATGCCCGGGATCCGTGAGCTCGCCGAGCCGGAGCGGCTTCGTTCGGGCTGGCTCAACGGAATCAAGCACTACCGCGTCGCCTATGAATGAAACCTCTTCTGGGCAAGAGCGTAGCTATTCGGGCGAAGTGAAACAAACCATCGCAATTGGTCCAGCCTGGCCGGGGGCCATACCGCACAGCGTCGCCGCCCAAGGTCGCTGCGGTGCGCGAGACGGCGATGATTGAGGTAGCGGTGATTGAGAAATCCACCCATGTTGGTGCAGCCGAGAACCTGACCACCGTCGAAGAGCTGTCTTGTCCCGTCGTAACGGGGGTTCGCTCCCAGCCTGCTTACCTCTCGTAGCGCGGTGCACGCAGTGTCTGTGTGGGCAGTTCGCCGTAGGCGTCGCGGTATGCGGCGGCGAACCTGCTCAGGTGGGTGAAGCCCCAGCGGTGGGCGATCACCGCCACGGTGGCGCGGGCCGGGTCACCGGCTCGCAGGTCCTCGCGGGCACGCTGGAGCCTGACCCCGCGTAGGTAAGCCATCGGCGATACGCCCAGATGGTGCTGAAAGCCCTTCTGGAGAGTGCGCGCGCCGACGTGGCATTGCGCCGCGAGAGAAGCGGTCGTCCATGGTAGGTGCGGGCTGGCTTCTATCAGGTCGGCGGCGGCCCGTACCGCAGCCGGCCGGGCGGGGTCGGCGTGGCCCGCCAGTGCCCTCTGGAAGGCGCTGCTGGTCGCGAGGAGGAAGGCGTTGATCACGCTTTCCGTGAAGGGCTGCGCCACCAGGGGATGGCGCAGCGCGCTGAAGGTGTCCCCCAACTGGTCACCGAACAGCATGAGCAGCTGGGCCAGGCTGCGGCCCGGGCCGGTCCGCACATCCAGGCCCGACTCGACGTCGGGGAGCGGGACCTTCCGGCCGACCGCGGCGGCCAGTGCGTGGCCGACCGCCCCGCAGTCGAGTTTCACCGCGAGGGTACGGCAGCCGGCGGGCCAGTGCGTGAAAACCGTCTCGCCTTCGGGGTTGAAGACCGCCGCCAGGCCGGGTGCCGCGGTGATGTCCACCCCGCGGTGCCGGGACCGCAGGACCCCGCGAACGGGGATGTTCAGGTGGTAGGCGGTGGCGAGCTCGCGGAAGTCCAGACGCATGTCCGCGGCATACGCCACGTCGCCCACGGTTACCGGACCGGCTTGGTTGATGCGGTAGCTCACGCTGAACGGTTGGCAGCGGTCGAGCTGATCCATATCGTGACGGTAGAACACCTCCGAGCAGCCTTCCACCACCTCCGCGATCGAGGTGCTGCGTGACCATATGGTGCTTGATGTCATCACCTCGCCATGATCACATGCCGTAACGAGTCGTCATGCCGGGCCTTCGCCGCGCGGCTATCGCCGGCCGCTGAACGGATAGACCGGGTCACGCCGTGGCCGTTAGCCTGGCTGAGGAAGTCGCGGATGGTGAGCGAAATGCCTGTTCGGGTGGATGAAATCTGTCCACACGGGAACAGTTGCGGCGCTACCAAAAAAGCGATCTTCGCACCGGACCGCGTTGACTTTGCCGGCCTTCGGTGTCCAGTTCGGACAGTTCGGACGCTGAAGCCGGCAGCTCGCAACAGGAAGGAAATCGCCAGGTATGCGCCTGAGAATATTTATCGAACCAGGGCAGGGTGCCAGCTATGACGAGCAGCTCGCCGCGGCGAAGGCGGCCGAAGAGCTCGGATACGATGGCTTCTTCCGCTCCGACCACTATCTCAAGGTGGGGACGGTCGACGGCCTGCCGGGACCGACCGACGCCTGGGTGACGCTCGCGGGCCTGGCACGGGAGACCAGCCGGATACGCCTTGGCACCCTGGTCTCCCCGGTGACCTTCCGCCATCCCGGGCCGTTCGCCATCCAGGTCGCGCAGGTCGACCAGATGTCGGGCGGACGTATCGAACTCGGCATCGGCGCCGGCTGGTATGAGCAGGAGCACGCCGCCTATGGCATCCCCTACCCGCAGCGCAGGTTCGACCACCTGGAAGAACAGCTCGAGATCGTCACCGGACTGTGGCGCACGGAAACCGGCGGGTCTTACTCCTTCAAGGGCAAGAACTACGAGGTTGTCGATTCCCCGGCACTCCCCAAGCCGGTCCAGCGGCCATGCCCGCCCATCATCATGGGTGGCGCGGGAGGACCGCGATCCCAGCGTCTGGCGGTGAAATATGCCAGCGAATTCAATTTCGCCTACGGCTTCACCACGGCTGATGAGGTCCGCGCGACCGTGCGACGACTTCAGGCGGTCAGCCAGGAAGCCGGCCGGGATCCGGCAACCATGAACTACAGCGTGACAAGGACCGTCTTCTGCGGTCGTAACGACAGCCAGACCGCACAGCGATTGGGAATGCTCGACACGATCCCCCTACTCGGCGACACGGTCATCAGTGGCACCCCCGCCCAGCTCGCCGACAGCATCGCGCAGTTCGGGGAAGCCGGGATACAGACGATCTACCTCCGCGTACTCGACCTCCATGATCTTGACCAGCTCGAGCTCATGGCAACCGAGGTCATGCCGCAGGTCTAGCCGGTACGCGGGCCATCAGGCCGGGCGCGAAAGCTGAAGGCGCCCGGTGGACGGTCTTGCGGTAATCGATGAACGGCGTTTTTTGGTTCACCCCGGCTGCTGATTTCAGTCGGCGCCGGGATGCCGAGTGCGGCCGGGGTCCACCTCTCGGCCACATAATTCACGTATTGTTCCCTACGAGAATCCTTGAGGATCGGAAGATGAACCAGGGCTTCGATCTGCCTTCCCTGCTTACCAAACTGATCTACGGAGACGAAGCTACCGAGTCGGTGGAGCAAATTGTCGAACAGCTGCTTGCGCCACGGTTTGTGCTGCGTTTCAACGGGCAGGTGTTCGGCCGGTCCGAATTCATCGCGCACGTACGCGAGTCGCGCCGGATGGCGGTCGGCGGTGGTGAGCTTCGGGTGCTGGAGGAAATCAGCACGGATACCCGGATTTCCGGCCGGTATTTGTTCCGGTTGATATCAGCGGAAGGGCGGAGTCTGGGTGTCGAATCTCATTTGTTCGCAAAGATCGATGACGGCAGGGTCGAGCGCATCGTAGAAATCGCCCGCCAGGTCGAGGGCGACACCGAAGAGGATTTCCTGGCCGATACCTGAAGACCCTCGCACGCGGAGACTCTTCAACCCAGGATGCCGGCGAGGAGTGGAACCTGCGGTGCGGCGAGGAAAGCCGCCACGTCGCCGCACCGCCGGCCTGACGCAACCCGGTGAAGGTGAAACTCGGCCCGGCCATTGTCGGCGACAGGTCCGCACTACCCGGGGCCGAATGCCCGTCCCCCGCGCGATGAGCTACCGGCCCGGCTTCGCGGAACCGACCACCCACATGGCGAAGTACTGTGAGCCCCCGCCGTAAGCGTGTCCCAGCGCGACCCTCGCGCCGTCCACCTGGTAGTCGCCCGCTCGTCCCATGACCTGCTTGGCGGCTTCCGAGAAGCGCAGCATCCCGGAGGCGCCGATCGGGTTGGAGGAGAGCACGCCACCGGACGGGTTGACCGGCAGTCGGCCGCCCAGCGCGGTCTCGCCCGCCTCGGTCACCTTCCAGCCTTCGCCTTCGGGCGTGAATCCGAGGTTCTCCAGCCACATCGGTTCGAACCAGGAGAAGGGCACGTAGATCTCCGCCGCGTCCACTTCGGACAGGGGATCGGTGATGCCGGCTTCGCGCCACAGTGCGGCGGCGGCATCCCGGCCGGCTTGGGGGTTGACCTGGTCCCGGCCGGCGAAGGTGGTCGGTTCGGTGCGCATTGCGGTGGCGTGGATCCACGCGGCGCCGCCGGGAACGGCTTCTCCCGCGCGCTCGTCACCGATCACCATGGCGCAGGCGCCGTCGGAGGAGGGGCAGGTCTCGTCGTAGCGGATCGGGTCCCACAACATGGCCGACGCCTGCACCGACTCCACCGTGATGTCGTGCTGCCGTAGATGGGCGAACGGGTTCAGCGCCCCGTTGCGGCGGTCCTTGGCAGCGACCATCGAGCCGATGTGCTCCGGTGCGCCAGAGCGCCGGATGTAGGAACGGACGTGCGGCGCGAAATAGCCGCCCGCTCCCGCGCCCACCGGCATCTGGAACGGCGGCATGATCGACAGCGCCCACATCGCGTTCGACTCGGACTGCTTTTCGAAGGCGACGGTGAGCACACGCCGGTGTACGCCCGCCTGGACCAGGCTCGTCGCCACCAGGGCGGTCGAGCCCCCGACCGAACCCGCGGTGTGCACCCGGAGCAGCGGTTTTCCGGTGGCGCCGAGCGCGTCGGCGAGGAACAGTTCGGGCATCATGACACCTTCGAACAGATCCGGCGCCTTGCCGAGTACGACCGCGTCGATGTCGGGCCAGCCGACCTGCGCGTCGGCCATCGCGCGGTCGATGGCTTCGCGCAGCAGGCCCGGCATCGACACGTCGGTCCGCTTCGCGCGGTGATGGGTCTGCCCGGTGCCGAGAACCGCGGCGAGTTTCTTGGCCATCTAGCCCTCCAAAACGGCGACGAGGTTCTGCTGCAGCGCCGGCCCGCTGGTCGCGTGGGCAAGCACCCGGTGGGCCTCACCGGTGAAGATCCGGGTTGCCGCCTCCCCGATGCGGGCGAGGCCTGCGGCGAACATGGGGTTGCCGGTCAGCACCCCACCCGAGGGATTGATCCTGACCCGGTGGTCGAGATCCAGTGCGGTGCGCAGAATCAGTTCTTGATGGGTGAAGGGCGCGTGCAGTTCGGCCACCTCGACGTCGTGTGTTTCCGCGGCCTTCCCCGCGTTCTCGGCGGAGGGGGCGCGAGTCAGGTCGCGGGCGCCGAGCACGGGGGAATCCACGCGGTGTTCGATGCCGGTGATCACCGCCGGCCGTTCGACGAGGTCCTTCGCGCGATCGGCCGAGGCCAGGATCACCACGGACGCGCCGTCCGAGACCGGCGCGATGTCGTGTGCCCGCAACGGATCGGCGACGTAGGGCTCGGTGAGGAGCTCCGAGACCTCGACCGTGCCGGAAACCTGTGCGTAGGGATTTCGCGCGGCGTCGGCGCGACTGCGCGCGGCGACCTCGGCGAGATCCTTCTCGGTCCACAGCCCGGCGTCCAGTCCCAGTCGGGCCTGGAGGCCGGCGATGCCGATCGAATCGGGCCACAGCGGAGCCACTGTGTAGGGGTCCAGTTGCAATGCGAGTACGCGCCGCAACTGGCCGGCCGACGACTTGCCGAACCCGTACACGAGTGCGGTGTCCACTTCTCCGGTGCGGATCTTCAGCCAGGCCTCGTAGAGGGCCCAGGCCGCGTCCATTTCGACATGGGACTCGTGGATCGGTGGGAAGGCGCCGATCGCGTCCACCGCCGAGATGAACGAGAACGCCCGCCCGGCCAGGTAGTCCGAGGAGCCCGAGCAGAAGAACCCGATGTCCTTCTTGGACAGACCGGTCCGGGTGAGGACCTCGGCGAAGATGGGGACCAGCATTTCCACGCCGTTGGTGGTGCCGGTCGTGTGGCGGACATTCGGCGCCTGGGCGAACCCGGCCACGGCAACGTCTCGCATCGGGTTCCCTTCAAAGATGGTGGGCGAAGGACTCGAACGGTGCATCCGGTTCGCCGGTCGGCTCGAAATGGTCGATGTTTTCCAGGCTTGTCCACCATTCGTCCCGCGGTTTCCACGCCGCGCGGACTCGCATGCCCATCCGCACCCGGTCGACGTCGCAGCCGAGTACCAGATGGAGGAAGGCGATATCGGCGCCGTCGAGCAGGATGTAGGCGGCGACGTAGGGCGGTTTGATGCGCTGTCCGAGGAACGGCACGTTGACGATGCAGAATGTGGTGACGATGCCGGTGTCGGGCAGTTCGACCTCTTCGGCGGTGGGAACCCCGTCGGTCGGGCAAGCCCCGCGTGGCGGAATGTAGACCTTGTCGCAGGCTGGGCAGCGCTGTCCGATCAGCCGCCCTTCGGCCAGCGCACGCAGGTAACGGCTCTCTTCGGGCGATGCGGAATGCTGGTAGTGCAGGTGTACCGGGGCCACCATCATGCCGACCGGGTCGCCCGTCGCGCCGGGTCGCGCAGCGGTTGCCGGTGTGTCGATCGGAACGAAACAGGCGATGTCCTGGATGTGTCCGACGGTTTCCTCGGCCCAGCGCACGCGTACGCGCATGCCGGTGTGGATGGCGTCCGGGGTGCCCACGTCGACCGCGTGAAGCAGCGCGGTGTCGGCTCCGTCCAGTCGGATCAGCGCCCAGGCGAAGGGATGCGCCAACGGTTGCCCTTCCAGCGGGGCGGCGACCCACGACCAGGACACCACGACGCCCTTGTCGCCCACCGGGACGAAGTCGGTCAACGGCTGAGCGGTCACCGGGTCGTATTCGACCGGAGGCACGTGAACGCGGCCGTCGGAACCGCGTACGCCCTCGATGCGGTGTTCGCGCAGACCGGTGGCGAATCGCCCGAGCACCGGCCCGAGGGAGCGGCTGTAGTCGAAGCCGATGTCCAGCGGCGCGGACAGTGGGGTACTCACACCAGTGAGTGAAACACGTTCTCGAAAACACGGCAAGATGCCCTCGGTGCGCACTTGATGGATGGTGGAACGCGTTCTAGATTCGTCGGTATGACGGGGCTTTGGAACATCGCGGGCGAGCAGCCCGGGCGCACGGCGGTGGTCGATCCGGACGGCACGGAGATCAGCTATCGGCGGCTGGCGGACAGGGCCGATGCCTACGCCCGTGGCCTGCGGGCACTCGGCCTGACCTCCGGTGACGCCATTGTGGTGCTGCAGCCCAACGGAACCGAGCTGCTTGCGGCCTACTTCGCCGCGATCCAGACCGGTCTGTACGTCGTCATGGTCAACTGGCATCTGGTCGGACCCGAGATCGCCTACATTCTTTCCGACAGCGAAGCCAAGGCTTTCCTCGCCCATGAACGTTTTGCCGAGGTGGCGATCGCCGCGGCGGACGAGGCGGGACTTCCGTCAGGCGCGCGGTTCGCTGTCGGGGCGATCGACGGCTTCCGGCCGGTGCACGAGCTGGGAGCCGGTGGGGAAGGGCGCCCGCCGGAGCGCACCTCTGGCTCGCCGATGCTCTACACCTCGGGCACGACCGGCCGCCCGAAGGGCGTCCGGCGTCCGCTGACCGGTGCCGATCCCGACCAGGTCCCGGCCGCCTCCTCCTGGTTCTTCGGCATTTTCGGGATCGGCCCGTTCGACGGCAACGTGCATCTGTGTGGTTCGCCGCTCTATCACACGGCGGTGTTGAACTTTGTGGCGATCTCGATCCAGCTGGGCCATGCCGCGGTGCTGATGGACGGGTGGGACCCGGAGGAGATGCTGCGGTTGATCGAACGGCACGGGGTGACGCACAGCCATCTGGTGCCCACGCAGTTTCGCCGGCTGCTCGCGTTGCCCGATGATGTGCGTGGCAAGTACGACCTGTCCTCGATGCGCACCATGATTCACGGCGCGGCGCCGTGTCCGCCCGAGGTGAAGCGGCGCATGCTCGACTGGTGGGGGCCCGTGGTGACCGAGTACTACGCGGCTACCGAAGGCGGCGGAACCGTCATCTCCGGTGCGGAATGGCTGCGGAAGCCAGGCTCGGTCGGGCTCCCGTGGCCCGGATCGACGATCAAGGTCCTCGACGACGGCGGGCAGGAGGTTCCCCCGGGCCGGCCGGGCACTGTCTACATGAAGATGGGTGACTCGAAGTTCGAATACCACAAGGACAGGGCGAAGACCGAGAAATCGCGTGTCGGCGACCTTTTCACGCTGGGCGATGTCGGGCACCTCGACGGTGACGGTTACCTGTTCCTGCACGACCGGAAGACCGATGTGATCATCTCTGGCGGGGTGAACATCTATCCCGCCGAAATCGAGAACGAACTGGTGATGCACCCGAAGGTGACCGATGTCGCGGTGTTCGGTGTGCCGCACGAGGACTGGGGCGAAGAGATCAAAGCCGTCGTGCAGCCGGCGGAAGGGGTCGAGCCGAGCGGTGACCTGACGCGCGAGCTGCTGGCCTACGCGCGGGACCGGCTGGCGAAGTTCAAACTTCCGAAGACCATCGACTATGTCGAGGAACTTCCGCGTGATCCCAACGGAAAGCTCTACAAGCGCAAGCTCCGGGAGCCGTACTGGCAGGGCCGTGACCGCGCGATATAGTGGTGTGAACGCCGGACATTCGTGGTGACGAGGCCAACTTCGATGGCAGCTGAGCGCAGCGTCGGTGTCGGCCGGGGCACGGGGCGGTCGAGGACTTGTGGTCGAGGCGTTGGTGATCGGGGAGTTCGTGATCGGGGCGCTGGACGTCAGCGTCTTTTGAATTCGGGCTTGCGTTTTTCGGCGAAGGCGCGCGGGCCCTCCTTGGCGTCCGCGGACTGGAAGACCTTGATCCCGTACTGGGCCTCGAGTTTGAAGGCCTCCTCCTCGTGGAGGCCTTCGGTGTCACGCATCGTCCGCAGGATCGCCTGTACCGCCAGGGGACCGTTGGCGGCGATTCGTTCCGCGGTTTCCAGGGCGCGGTCCAGGGCGGTGCCGTCCGGAACGATCCGGCCGATGAGACCGACGGCGTGCGCTTCGGCCGCGGTCAGGTGCCGGCCGGTCAGCAGGATTTCGGCGGCGACCGTGTACGGGATCTGGCGGGGCAGCAGGACCGCCGAACCGCCCATCGGGAACAGTCCCCACCGTGCCTCGGAGACGCCGAACTTGGCGCTTTCCCCGGCGATGCGGATGTCCGTGGCCTGCAGGATCTCGGTGCCGCCGGCGATGGCAGGTCCCTCCACGGCGGCGATCAGTGGTTTGGTCAGCCGGCGGCCCTTGAGCAGTCCCTCGATGCGGCTGGGGTCGAAGGCGCCGCGCTGGTAGGAGTCCGCGGGGGAGTTGCGTGCCATCGCCTTCAGATCGGCCCCGGCGCAGAACGCGCCGCCCGCGCCGGTGAGTACGCAACCGCGGATTTCCGGGTCCTGGTCGACCCGGTTCCAGGCGTCGACCATGATCGCCATCATCTCGCCGGTGATCGCGTTGCGAGCCTCCGGCCGGTTCATCGTGACTACCAGGGTATGGCCGCGGCGTTCGACCAGGGCATGCGGTTCGGCCAACTCGTCCTCCCTCGTCCAGCCGGGTCGCGACCCGGCACGTTATTGCCCAAAACGATAACATGTTCTACTTTGGCTGCGTGGCATACAACATCGCGGATCTGCTTGAGCACGCCGTCGACGCCGTGCCGGATCGCACCGCGGTCATCTGCGGTGACCGGCGAATCACGTACGCCCAACTCGAGGAGCGCGCCAACCGGCTGGCTCATCACCTCGCCGGGTGCGGTATCGGCAGGGGTGACCACATTGGTGTTTATTCGCGGAACTCGATCGAAATGATCGAGACGATGTTCGCGGCCTACAAGCTTCGCGCCATCGCGATCAACGTCAACTACCGGTACGTGCACGCCGAGTTGAAATACCTGTTCACCAACGCGGACCTGGTCGCGCTCGTGTGCGAGCGACAGTACTCGGACAAGGTTGCCGCGGTGCGCCCGGAGGCGCCGAAACTGAAACACGTTGTAGTTGTTGACGACGGCAGTGAAGCGGAGTTCGACGGCATCGAGTACGAGGCGGCGTTGGCCGCGGGATCGTCGGAGCGCAACTTCGGTGAACGCAGCGCCGACGATCGCTACATCCTTTACACCGGCGGGACGACGGGCCTCCCGAAGGGCGTCGTGTGGCGCCATGAGGATGTCTGGCGGGCGCTCGGCGGCGGAATCGACTTCGTGACCGGAGAGTACGTGCCCGACGAGTGGGCGCTGGCGGAGCAGGGCAGGCAGTTCGGCCTGGTGCGGTTACCGGCCGCGCCCCTGATCCACGGTGCGGCCCAGTGGGCCGCGTTCGGCGCGTTGTTCACCTGCGGCACGGTGGTGTTCGTGCCGCGATTCGAGGCGCGCGACCTGTGGCGGCAGATTGCCGAGCACCGGGTGCAGGTGCTCACCATCGTCGGCGACGCGATGGCGCGACCGCTCATCGAGGCCTACCACGAGGGTGACTACGACGCTTCGTCGCTGGTGGCGGTGTCGAGCCATGCCGCGCTGTTTTCCCAGAGCGTCAAGCAGGAATATCTGAAGACTTTTCCCCAGGTGGTGCTCACCGACGCGATCGGCTCGTCGGAGAGCGGTTTCACCGGCATGGGGATGGTGGCCAAGGACGCCGATCATTCGGCCGGACCGCGGGTGAGTTTCGGCCGGGAAGCCATCCTGCTCGACGAGCAGAACCGCGTGGTGCCGCAGGAGCCGGGTGCGACCGGCCGGATCGCCCGCAGTGGGCACGTGCCGCTCGGCTACTACAAGGATCCCGCCAAGACGGCGGAGATCTTCATCGAGAGCGGCGGCTCCCGCTACGTCGTCCCCGGAGACTGGGCGCGCTATGAGGAAGACGGCACGGTGACCTTGCTGGGGCGTGGTTCGCAATGCGTCAACACCGGTGGTGAGAAGGTGTTCCCGGAGGAAGTCGAGGGCGTGCTCAAGTCGCACCCTGACGTGTTCGACGCGCTCGTGATCGGTGTCCCGGACGATCGGCTCGGCCAGCGCGTGGCCGCGGTCATCCAGTCCCGGCCGGGCCACACCCCGGATCTGGCCTCGGTCGAGGAACACGTGCGCACCGAGATCGCCGGCTACAAGGTGCCGCGCACGATCTGGCTGGCCGATGAGATAGGCCGGCTCCCCAGCGGCAAACCCGACTACCCGTGGGCGCAGCGATACGCCGCCGAACACGAGCCCGCCGGCCGGGCCGCGGCGTCCTAGGAGGAACCGATGCGCACCGCACTGTGCGAAACCCTCGGCATCCAGTACCCGATCGTAGGTTTCACCCCGTCGGAACACGTTGCGGCGGCGATCAGCGCCGCAGGCGGGCTGGGCGTGCTGGGCTGCGTCCGGTTCAACGACGCCGACGAACTCGACACCGTGCTCGACTGGATGGACGCCAACACCGACGGTAAACCGTACGGCGTCGATGTCGTGATGCCCGCGAAGATCCCCACGGAGGGCAGCCGGCTAGATCTCGACAAGCTGATCCCGGAGGAGCACCGGCAGTTCGTGGCGCGGACTCTGCGCGAGCTCGGTGTGCCCGAGCCCCAGGATGACGACGACGCGCTGTCGGGCGTGCTGGGCTGGCTGCACTCGGTGGCGCGGTCCCACGTCGAAGTGGCGCTCAAGCACCCGGTCCGGCTGATCGCCAATGCGCTCGGCTCGCCGCCGGCGGATGTGATCGAACAGGCACACGCGCACGGCGTCGGGGTGGCGGCGCTGGCCGGCAAGGCGGAGCACGCCGTGCGGCATGCCGGCAATGGTGTGGATTTCGTTGTCGCGCAAGGATATGAGGCGGGTGGCCACACCGGCGAGATCGCCTCGATGGTGCTGCTTCCCGAGATCGTCGACGCGGTCGGGGACCGGGTACCGGTGCTCGCCGCGGGTGGGATCGGCTCCGGCCGGCAGGTCGCCGCCGCGCTCGCGCTCGGCGCGGCCGGGGTGTGGCTGGGCTCGGTGTGGCTGGCCACCGAGGAATACCTGCGGACCATGCCGGGATCGGCGGCCATGCAGTCCGCGCTGGTCGCCGCGACCTCGTCGGACACGGTCCGCACCCGCATCTACACCGGCAAGCCCGCGCGGCTGCTCAAGACCCGCTGGACGGAGGCGTGGGCGGCTCCGGGAGCGCCGGCGCCGCTGCCCATGCCGCTGCAGAACCTCCTGGTGGCCTCCGCGCACGACCGGCTGCAGGCGGCGGACGACCCTTCGCTGGTGTCGATGCCGGCGGGGCAGATCGTCGGCCGGATCGACCGGGTGCGCCCGGTCGCGGAGATCATGGCCGCGTTGGTCACCGGCTACGAGGAGACTCTGACCCGCCTGGAGAAGACGCGCCGACACGCGTGATCGCCGTATGCCGGTGATCATTACGGGATCACGGTGGGGATCGTGCGTGGCGGGCTTGCGGTGGCCGCCATGGGAAAGCCGAGTACCGCGCTTACGCGCGAGAACAGCCGGGTGCGAACCCGTCGTGGACGGAGGAAACCTCGCCGACATGTCGACAATCCTTGTGTCGGCAGGGTTTGCCGGCTGACTTCAGGAGGACCGCCGGTCCCCGAATCGGTTTCGGACGAGCCAGGCGATCGCACCGACGGCGAGCACGGCGCACCCCGTGATGACCGACGACAGCGGGAGCGTGAAGGCGAGCACCACACACCCGGCCAGCCCGGCCCCGGAGACGATCCGGCCGGTCCGCAGGGTCCACGCGCTGGCGTTGGCGATCGCGTAGTACGTGAGCACGGCGAAGGAGGAGAAGCCGATCGCGGCGCGCAGATCGGTGAAGGCGACCAGCACGGCGACCACCACACCGACCGCGACTTCGGCATGATGCGGCACGCCGAAGCGCGGGTGCACGGCCGCGAGTTGTCGGGGCAGGTGACCGTCGCGGGCCATCGCGAAGGTCGTCCGGGACACGCCGAGCACCAGCGCCAGCAGAGAACCCAGGGCGGCCACCGCGGCCCCGACGCGGACCACCGGCGACAGGGGGGACGGGACGGCCTGGGCGACCGGGTCCGCCGCGGAGCCGAGCGCGGCCGGGCCCAGCTGGAGCAGCAGCGCGATCGCGACCGCCGCGTAGACCACCAGCGTGAGCGCCAGCGCGATCGAGACCGCGCGGGGGATGGTGCGAGCCGGGTCGCGGACCTCCTCGCCGAGGGTGGCGATCCGGGCGTACCCCGCGAACGCGAAGAACAGCAGGCCGGCCGCCTGCAAGATGCCCAGCACCCCGGAACCCGGGAACGGGGAAAGCCGGGAGGCCGACGGCGCGCCCGCGAACGTGATCGCCAGCACGGACCCCACCAGCACCAACAGCGACACCGCGACGATCACGCGGGTCGCCAGTGCTGAGCGCTGCACGCCGCGGTAGTTGAGCGCGGTCAGCGCCAGCACCGCGGCCGCCGCGATCGCCGACTGCCCGGTGTGTCCGAGACCCGGCGCCACATACGCCGCCACCGTCAGCGCCATGGCCGCGCAGCTGGCTGTCTTGCCGACGATGAACCCCCACCCGGCGAGATAACCCCAGAAATCGCCGAGCCGTTCCCTGCCGTACACGTAGGTGCCGCCCGATGACGGGTAGCGGGCGGCGAGGCGGGCTGAGGAGGACGCGTTGCAATATGCGACGACGGCCGCCACCGCGAGGCCGACGAGGAGCCCTGACCCGGCGACGCGCGCGGCCGGCGCGAAGGCGGCGAACACACCGGCGCCGATCATCGAGCCCAGCCCGATCATCACCGCGTCTCCGGTTCCCAGACGTCGTTCGAGTTGTTCCGGCACGCGCCCATTCAACCCCGGCGGCTGTGCAACCTCCTAGTCCGGTCGTTCCGTCCTGCGGGTATGAGATGGAAGGGTTTGCTCATCGGTTTCGGTCTCCTGCTCGTCACCGCGACGGCCTGTGGCCAGCGAACCGACGCAATCGCGCCGGACCAGCCCGCCACCCAGCCCGGCGGCCCGCCGATCACCGCGAGCCCGCCGGCCACATCGGCGCCGGCGTCACCCCCGGCGGGGCAGCTTTCGCCCCCGGCCGGCGGCACCGCGCTCGCGGGGTCACAGGTCGACTTCACCGCACTGCCCGCGGGGTTCCCGCGCGAGGTCTGGGTTTCCGGCGATGACAAGACCGTCTACATCAGGGCCGAGCAGGGCGGCTGTGGCCGCGCGGGCGCGAACCTGCTCGAGGAAGGCACCCAGCGCGTGGTGATCAGCCTCATCGAGACGCAGTCGCAGCTCAAGGGTCAGATGTGCCCGATGATCATCAGCTATCCGGTGGTGTCCGTGCCGCTGTCGGCGCCGCTCGGGCAGCGGACGGTGGTGCTTTCTTCCGCGCAACAGCAGAACTGAGGCCGGCGATCGCACGCGCAGCATTCACCGCCGGTACCCTCCCGGCGTGAGGAAACGCGCGGTCTCGGTGACCAGGGTCATCGCCACCACTCCGGAGAAGATCTTCGCCCTGCTCGCGGATCCGGCCCAGCACCCGGTACTCGACGGTTCCGGCACGGTGCGCGCCACCCGTCCGGGCGTCCCCGAGCGGCTGGAACTCGGCGCCCGGTTCGGGATGGCCATGAAGCTGGGCGTGTCCTACCGGATCGAGAACACGGTGGTCGAGTTCGAAGAGAACCGGCGCATCGCCTGGCAGCACTTCGGCGGCCACCGGTGGCGGTGGGAACTCGCGGCGGTCGAGGGTGGCACCCGGGTGACCGAGACGTTCGACTGGTCGACGGCACGGATCCCGTTCCTGATCGATGTCAGTCCCTATCCGGACCGGAACCGGACCGCCATCGAGAAGAGCCTGGACCGGCTCGGCGTGCTCTTCGCCGCCTGACGCGTCCAGCCGTTTCGTTCCGGGCGCGTCAGGCGGAGGGCCGGCTCCTAGCTGCGAAAGCTGATCTGCAGGACCGGTTCGGACGTGTTCGCGAAGAAGTCGTTGCCCTTGTCGTCGATCACGATGAACGCCGGGAAGTCCTCGACCTCGATCTTCCACACGGCTTCCATGCCGAGTTCCGGGTACTCCAGGACTTCGACCTTCTTGATGCAGTCCTGGGCGAGCCGCGCCGCGGGTCCGCCGATGGAGCCGAGGTAGAACCCGCCGTGGGCCCGGCAGGCCTCGGTGACCTGCTTGGACCGGTTTCCCTTCGCCAGCATGACCAGCGATCCGCCCGCGGCCTGGAACTGCTCGACGTAGGAGTCCATCCGGCCGGCCGTGGTGGGGCCGAACGAGCCGGAGGGGTAGCCCTCCGGGGTCTTGGCGGGGCCCGCGTAGTAGACGGGGTGGTCACGCAGGTACTGCGGCATCTCCTCGCCGGCATCGAGTCGTTCGGCGATCTTCGCGTGCGCGATGTCGCGCGCGACGACCAACGGCCCGGTGAGCGAGAGCCTGGTCTTCACGGGCAGCGCGGACAGCTGCGCCCGGATCTCGTCCATCGGCCGGTTGAGGTCGACGGTGACCACCTCGTCGGAAAGCTCGTCCTCGGTGATCTCGGGCAGGAACCGGGCAGGGTCACGCTCGAGCTGCTCGATGAACACGCCGTCCGCGGTGATCTTGGCCTTCGCCTGGCGGTCCGCCGAGCAGGACACGGCGATCCCGACCGGGCAGGACGCACCGTGCCGGGGCAGGCGGATCACCCGCACGTCGTGGCAGAAGTACTTACCGCCGAACTGGGCGCCGATGCCGAACTGCCGGGTCATCTCCAGGACCTGCTGCTCGAGGTCGGTGTCGCGGAACGCGTGTCCCAGCGCGGAGCCCTCACGGGGCAGGTTGTCCAGGTAGCGGGCCGAAGCGAGCTTGGCGACCTTCAGGTTGTACTCGGCGGACATGCCGCCGACGACGATCGCCAGGTGGTACGGCGGGCATGCGGCGGTGCCGAGGCTCCGCAGCTTCTCGTCCAGGAACCGTGCCAGCCGCTTGGGGTTGAGGACAGCCTTCGTCTCCTGGTACAGGAACGTCTTGTTGGCGCTGCCGCCGCCCTTGGCCATGAACAGGAACTCGTAGCCCGGGTCGCCCTGGCCGTCCTTGTGGTAGAGCTCGATCTGTGCCGGCAGGTTCGTGCCGGTGTTGCGTTCCTCCCAGAACGTGACCGGGGCCATCTGCGAATAGCGCAGGTTCAGCTCCTGGTAGGCCTCGAAGATGCCGCGGGCGAGCGCCTTTTCGTCGTCACCGCCGGTGAACACGCCTTCGCTGCGCTTGCCGATCACGATCGCGGTCCCGGTGTCCTGGCACATGGGCAGGACACCACCGGCGGAGATGGCGGCGTTGCGCAACAGATCCATGGCCACGAAGCGGTCGTTGCCGCTGGCTTCGGGGTCGTCGACGATCGAGCGCAGTTGCGCGAGATGGGAAGAACGCAGCAGGTGCTGGATGTCGGTGATCGCCGTGCGCGCGAGTGCGGTGAGTGCTTCCGGCGTCACTTCGAGGAACCTGCGGCCTGCGGCCTCCACGACGCGGACACCCTCGGACGACACGAGCCGGTATTCCGTGTCGTGGTCCGGGGCGAGTGGTAGCACGTCGGTGTACTGGAAAGGTGAGGTGGCGGTCACGCGCGGCTCCCTTGCACGCTTCTTCGAGGGAACTCCGACGTTACCGCTCGCGCTCGGGCGCCGACCGTCTGGTGTGAGAAAGCTCGTGGAAAGTCGGAAGGCCGGGCCCACCCCGACGGACCCGACCTTCCGGGGAAAGCGGCCGGGCGCACAGGTCACCCACCGCGAAGCTCATCGCACCCGGGTAGACGGGCGATCCACCAGGTCCGTTGCATCGACCGTGGCGTGATCTATGTCATATGTCAATGCTGCTGAACGGGTGCTACGTGCATGCGACCGGTAGCACTGTGTTCTTGATGAGGTTCTCGGTGCGTTCGCTGTTGCGGTCTCGTGACCTGGGTTTCCGGGAAAGCAGCGCCGATGGACCACCTCCGCTGACGCGAATCGGCGGGGAAGGTCACCGCCAGTTCACCATCCGCTTGCCCGCGGACTCCTTTCCGTTGCCTGAAAGGAGTAACCGTCGACACGTTCACCGGCAGCGGATCCGCGGTGCCGCGGAGTTCGCGGCAATGATCACGCCAATAGTGCTGCCAATGGCGACCGCAATAATCACGCCAATGTCCATGGCAATGATCACCGCAATGGTCTTCGTCACGGTGAAGCCCGGCCGGACTCGGCATCGCAGTCGATTCCGACTCCGACGCCGAGTTCGACGACTGGTCCAGCTCCTGAGTCGATGACTCAACCCACCTCGGAGTTCACCCCGACGTCACGCCGATTCTCGCCCCGCGTGTTTTACCGCGACCCGGGTGTCGCTCTTTCAACTCGCGTAGGCGCGCAGTCGCTCGGCCCGTTCACCTTGGCGCAGCTTCGACATGACCTCTCGTTCGATCTGGCGTACGCGTTCACGGGAGAGGCCGAAGAACCGGCCGATCTGGTCGAGGGTGCGCGGTTGCCCGTCGTCGAGGCCGTAGCGCAGCCGGATCACCTGCTGCTCCCGCTCGTCGAGCGTGGCCAGAACCCGGCGCAGATCGTCCTGCAGCAGGCCGGAAATCACCGCGCTCTCCGCGTCGGTGGCCTCGGAGTCCTCGATGAAGTCCCCCAGCGGCGCATCCTCCTCGGCGCCCACCGGCATGTCCAGGCTCACCGGGTCACGCGCGTGGTCGAGCAGGTCGGCGACCTTCTCCGCGGAGATCCCGGATTCCGCGGCCAGCTCGGCGTGGGTGGCCTCGCGGCCCAGCTGCTGGTGCAGATCCCGCTTGATCCGGGCGAGCTTGTTCACCTGCTCGACCAGGTGCACCGGCAGTCGGATCGTGCGGCCCTGGTCGGCCATCCCCCGCGTGATGGCCTGGCGGATCCACCAGGTGGCGTAGGTGGAGAACTTGAACCCCTTGGAGTAGTCGAACTTCTCGACCGCGCGGATCAGCCCGAGGTTGCCCTCCTGGATCAGGTCGAGCAGTGGCATTCCGCGCCCGGTGTAGCGCTTGGCCAGCGAGACCACCAGCCGCAGGTTGGCCTCCAGCAGGTGGTTCTTGGCGACGTGCCCGTCCCGGACCAGTGCGTTCAGCTCGGCCCGGCGCTGGGGGGACAGTTTCGGCGCGGTCTCCAGCATGTGCTGGGCGAAGACGCCGGCTTCGATGCGCTTGGCGAGTTCGACCTCGTCCGCGGCGGACAACAGCGCCGTCTTGCCGATCCCGTTGAGATACACGCGAACCAGGTCGGCGGCGGGGCCCTGGGCATCGAGATCGGCGTCGGCGCTTTGCTGGGCGGGTACGCTGGTGTCGTAGGCCGGATCGATGGTCGGCTCGGGGATCTTTCGCTCGCGGATCCCGCGAGTCTTCCGTTCGAGGGGCTGTACTGACATGTTCTGCCTCCCCGGTCACGGGCTGACACGTTGGTGCGTCACACCGGTTGTGCTGCGTGCGGCGGTCCTGTGGAGTACCCGCCGCACACCACCAGCTTGCTGGCTGGACATTCGGGTCAACGCTGCGGAACCGCGATTCGTTCCCGGTCCGCGAAAAGTAGACGGCGATGTGCACCACCGCGTTGCTCGATCAAACCTGAGGTTTACCTGAGAGATCGAATCTGAGAACTGCCTGAGCGAAAATGGTGTGGACCCTAATACGGAAAAGCGCTAAACCTCGACGAGAACGGTGAAGGGCCCGTCGTTGACACTGCGTACCGTCATTGTCGCGCCGAAGGTACCGGTCTCCACCCGGGCGCCACGGCCGCGCAGCTCGGCGACCACCCGGTCGAACAGCTCCGCCGCGCGCTCCGGCCGCGCGGCCGCCGTCCACGATGGACGGCGGCCCTTGCGGGTGTCTCCATACAATGTGAATTGACTCACCACGAGTAGTGGCGCGCCCACGGATGCGCACGATTGCTCTTCCCGAAGCACGCGGAGCTCGTGCAGTTTGCGCGCCATCACCGCGGTCTGCGCTGCTTCGTCGTCGGTGTGGATGCCGAGCAGCACCAGCAGGCCCGGTTCGGCGATCGCGCCGACGACCTGCCCGTCGACGGTCACGTCGGCCTCGGTCACCCGGGCGACGACCGCCCTCATACCGGCTCGATCATGCCGTGCCGCACCAGTTCCCGGATCACCGGCAGCGCCGCGTCGGTCAGCTCACCGATCGCCCGGCCGTGCGCCACCGCGAGCAGCTCGAGCAGGTCGGACAGCGGCAGCAGGCCCCGGCAGCCCGCCAGCAACGCGGTCGCCTGCTCGTCGAGCTCGTGCTGCCAGCCGGGGCCGTCGACGCGGTGCAGCCGCCGTATGGAGGTTTCCCAGCCTTCGTCCCCGGGGTTGTCGACGCGCTCGAGCAGGACCGTCGGTGGCACCCGGAACCGGGTGTCGAGCAGCTCGCCGGCGTGGTCGCGCAGCCAGCTCACCCGGTCCAGCCAGGCACCCGCCTCCGGACCCAGCGGATCGTCGTAGGCCTGGCGCAGGTCCTCGCAGACCACGGTCGGCTGCGCCGTCCCGGCGCGGCGGAGGGTCACGAACCCGAACCCGATGCCCTCGACCTTTTCGTCGGCGAACCAGTCCAGCCAGGCACCGGCCTTCGCCCGTCCCTGCGGCGAGCGTGGATCGATCCCGGCGTCCCGCAGCCAGGTGCCCACATACAAGCCGGGGTCGGCGACGTCGCGCTGCACGAACCAGGCGTCGGTGCCGGCGGGCAGCCAGCGTTGCACCTTGTCGGCCCAGTCCTCGCCCCGGACGTGCAGCCAGGACGCGAGGAGCTGACCGGTGCCGCCGTCGGTCAGGAAGGCCGGCAGCTGCCGCACCACCAGCGCGCTGGCGTCGTCACCGGCGAGGCCCGAATCACGGTAGGTGTAGTCGATCCGCGGCGGGCCGACGACGAACGGTGGGTTGCACACGATCTGGTCGAACCGGCGGCGTGCCACCGGCGCGAACCATTCGCCGCGCACCAGTTCGACGTCGAGCTCGTTGAGCCGGAACGTCGCGTCGGCGAGCGCGAGTGCCCGCGCGGAGACATCGGTCGCCGTGATCCGCCGGGCGTGCCGGGCGGCGTGCAGCGCCTGCACCCCGTTCCCGGTGCCGAGGTCGAGCAGGGTGTCCACCGGCCGCCGGATCGTGGCCCGGATCAGGCTCAGCGAAGCGTGCCCGACGCCGAGCACGTGGTCGGGTGGCACCTCCGCGCCGAGCTGGTCGGAATCCAGGTCCGACAGCACCCACCAGGACCCGTCCTCGTCGCCGTGCGGGCGCAGGTCGAGCCCCGCCCGCAGGGTCTCGCCGCCGCGCAGCAGGCCGGCGTCGATCGCGTCGTCGAGGGTGACGGGCGCGATGGCCGCGCGGACCGCGTCCCGCGGTTCCGTGCCGCCGAGCAGGAACAGGCGGATGAGCGTGCCGAGGTCCCCGGCGTCGCGGCTGGCGCGCGCGGCCAGTTCCGGCTCACCGCGGCCGAGCGCGGCGTGTGCCGCACCGCCCAGTGCGCTCAGCACGCCGTCGGCGTCGTATCCGGCCCGTCGCAGTGCTTCGCGCAGCCGGGCACACAGGTCGTCGGAGAAGAACGGGACGCTCGGGTCCGATCGCCGTGCCTCGCCGGAACGCGGGGAAGAATCGCCACTCACGGACCGCAATCCTCCCACCGGCGGTCATCCGGGGTCGGTCCAGGCCAGCTGAACGAGCTGCCGGGCGTTCCGGCGGCTGACGAGGTTGCCGCGGCCGGGGGGCATCGGGCCGGGTTTGACGGTGCCCAGCAGGGCGCCCTCGTCCCGGCTGCCGTTCATCACGATGCCGGGCGCGGCGATCTCCTTGAGCTTGCCGATGATCGGGTCGTAGGAGGCGCGGGCCGCGCCACCGGTGCGGCGGGCGACGATCATGTGCAGGCCGACGTCCTTGGCCTGCGCCAGAAACTCCGACAGCGGTTTGAGCGGGTTGTTGGCCGCGGTGACCACCAGGTCGTAGTCATCGACCACCACGAACACATCCGGGCCCTTCCACCAGGACCGGTTGCGCAACTGCTCCTGCGTGACATCCGGGCCCGGCAACCGCTGCCTTATCGCCGCCGCGAGATCCTTGACGACGTCGTCGAGCTGACTGGTGGCGTAGGCGAGCAGGTGGGGTTCCTGGACCACGCCGAGCATGGTGCGGCGGTAGTCGACCAGCACGACCACACCCTGTTTGGCGGTGTAGCGCTCGGTGATCCCCCGCACGATCTGGCGCAACAGGTTGGTCTTGCCCGATTCCCC
>DASSAD010000005.1:0-8137 GCA_035685725.1 Amycolatopsis sp.
AGCTGCTGGGTGATCAGCGTCTTGCCCACCGGGTCCCACGACAGCGCCGCCCAGCCGTTGCCCTGGATGGTGGTGGCGACGGCGGTGAACTGGGCCTGGAACTTGTCCCAGGAACCGAACGCCTCGTCGATCGCGGTGGCCAGCTCGCCGGTCGGCTTGTCGCCGCCCTCGGGCGAAAGGATCTTCCACCAGACCACGTGGTTGGCGTGACCGGCCAGGTTGAAGGCCAGGGTGGTCTCCAGGCCGACGATCGAGCCGAAGTCGCCCTTGTCCCGCGCCTCCGCGAGCTTGTCCAGGGTGTCGTTCGAGCCCTTGACGTAGGCGGCGTGGTGCTTCGAGTGGTGCAGCTCGTTGATCTCACCCGAGATGTGCGGGGCAAGCGCGCCGTAGTCGTAGTCGAGATCAGGGAGCTCGTAGCGGGCCATCAGCCCTCCTCAGTTTTCGACGTCTGTTATCGATTTCAAACCTAGTAGCACCCGGATCAGGTGGCTAACCGGGAGCCTGAAGCAAGCATGCAAGCTGCACCTTGATGGAGGTCAACTAAGGTGAGCCTTATCACCCGACGGGCCACGTATGCACCGGCTGCTCCGTTTGGGCGAGATCGAGATAGCGCGCCAGCATCTCGGCCAGCGCGGTCGCCCGGTCGGCGCCGCGACGCTGGGCGAGCAGGACCGTTTCCCGTTGCCACCACGCGCCGTTGCGCCGCGTCAGACAGCGTTGCTCGATGACGCCGAGATAACGGTCGATGGCGTCCTCGGTGACGTCCGCGTCACGCAAACCCTCGCGGGCGAGCGGCAACAACACGCGCAGCACCAGTTCGTCCGGCGGGATCCAGCCGATCCCCGGCCAGTAGAGCTGCGCGCCGAAACCGTCACGGGCGCCCGCGTAGAGGTTCTCCTCGGCGGCCTGGAAGGACATTTGTGTCCATAGTGGACGTTCGGACACGGCCAGTGCGCGCTGTGCGCCGTAGAACAGCGCGGCGTTGGCCACCATGTCCAGCACCGTCGGGCCGGCCGGCAGTACCCGGTTTTCCACGCGCAGGTGTGGTTCGCCCGCCACGACGTCGTACACCGGCCGGTTCCACCGCCACACGGTCCCGTTGTGCAGCCGCAGCTCGGAAAGCCGCGGTGCGCGCCCGGATTCGAGCGTCTCCAAGGGATCCTCGGCGTCGGTCTCCGAGAGCAGACCGGGGAAGTACCGCACGTTCTCTTCGAACAGGTCGAAGATCGAGGTGATCCAGCGCTCGCCGAACCAGACGCGCGGCCGCACGCCCTGGTTCTTCAACTCCTCGGGGCGGGTGTCGGTGGCCTGCAGGAACAACGGGATGCGTGTCTCGTGCCACAACGCCTTTCCCAGCAGGAAAGGCGAGTTGGCGCCCACCGCCACCTGCACCCCGGCCAGGCACTGCGCCGCGTTCCAGTGCGCCGCGAACTCCTCCGGCGCGACCTGGAGATGCAGTTGCACCGAGGTGCACGCGGCCTCGGGCAGGATCGACTCGGCATAGGCGCGCAGGCGCTCGGGCTTGCCGCCCTCCAGCGGGGCGCCGTCGAGGGAGAGCGTGGTGCGCTCGCCCCGCGCGGCCAGGATGCGGTCGTTGAGCAGCAGATACCGGGTGTTGTTGGTGATCCACTTCTGGTCGAAGTCGCCGGGGGACAGCGTCGGCAGGATGCCGATCATCGCGGCCCGCACCCCGCAGTCGCCGGCCTTTTCCCCCACCTCGGCCAGATACCCGCGCAGATCCCGTTCCAGCTCCCGCACACGGTCGCCGGCCAGCGGCTGGGGCGGCACGTTCAGCTCGAGATTGTGCTGGGACAGCTCGGTCGTGAAGTGCGGATTGTCCAGCGCCCGCAACACCATGGTGTTCGACATCGCCGGGCGCATCCCCGCGTCGACGAGGTTGAGCTCCACCTCCAGGCCGATGTGTGTTCGGGGAAAGGAAAAACTCCCCTCCGCCAGCATCCGGCCCAGGGTGTCCAGGCAACGCTGGACCTTCCGGCGGTACCGTGCCCGCTCGCGTGGGTTGAAGCTTTCCGCCGAAAGGTCCTTGCTCATTGGTATCCCTGCTTCTACCTTCGGGGTCCCGGCCCGGCGGATTACCTTGACATACCGGAGTACGGGGTCACATCGGCCAAACTGGTGCTGTCCGAAACACCGCCTTAACTTGTTGTGATACTGCTCCTTTCGTCCTAGGGGTACCCAGGGCGAATGGAGCAGGTAACCTCCGTCCACACTGCATCTCGTGGCACACCTGGTCTTCACCGATGATCCCCGCGATCCGGCCTTGGACGATTTCCGTGATCTGTCCACTGCGGACCGTAGGCCCGACCGTCCCGGCGGCCGGGGTCTCGTCATTGCCGAGGGCACCGTGGTCGTCCGCAGGCTCGTCGCCTCGGCGTATCCGGTGCGGGCCGTGCTCGGCATCGAACGGCGAGTTCGTGAGCTGGAACCGGAACTGCCCGCCGTGCCGGCCTATGTGACCTCGCCCGAGGTGATGGCCGAGGTGGTCGGGTTCCATCTGAACCGCGGCGTGCTCGCCGTGGCCGACCGCGCGCCCCAGCCCGCCGCCGGGGAGATCCTGGCGGGCGCCCGGGTCGTGGCCGTGCTGGAAGGTGTCGGAGATCACGAAAATCTGGGGGCGTTGTTCCGCAACGCGGCCGCACTGGGGGTCGGCGGGGTGCTGCTCGGCGCGGGGTGTGCCGATCCGCTGTACCGGCGCAGCGTCCGTGTCTCGATGGGCAACGTGCTGCGGGTGCCGTTCGCGCCGCTGGAACCGTGGCCGGGGGCGCTGACCCTGGTGCGGGAGCACGGTTTCCGGCTGGCCGCGCTGACTCCGCGGGCCGACGCCGTGCCGCTGCGCTCGGTCGGCTCCGGCAAGATCGCCGTGCTGCTCGGGTCGGAAGGGCCGGGGCTCACCCCGGCGGCGCTCGCCGCGGCGGATCTGGCCGTGCGAATTCCCATGTCGGAGGGAGTCGACTCGCTCAACGTCGCCACCGCCGCCGCCATTACGTTCTACGAACTCGCGGGGCGGTAAATTGGCAACGTTGTAGTCGGGAGGCATGGGTGGAGTTGCGGGTCCGCGGTGAGCGCGCGGTGCTCAGGGGGCACGGTTCCACGCAGGCGCGTGACATCGATCCGCACAGCCTGGCGCTGGGGACCGAACTGTCCGACGCGCTGCACGAGTGGGCGCGTGTCGCGGCCGCCGTCCGTCGCGCTCAGGAAGCCGGCGAGCCGGGGGAGGCCGCGGGCGTGGTGTCCCGGCGCGGGCAGCAGCTGGCGGGGCGAGTCGCGGTCGCGATGGGCGCCGCCGTGTACTACGTGGATCCGGTGACCGACGAGGTCGTGCGGGTCCCGCCGCCGCCCCGGCGGGTCCCGGAGCGGACGCTGGCGAGGCGGCTTTTCGGCATGGAGGAAGACGGCGACGAGCCCACGCCGTGGGCGACCGGCCTGCTCGTCGCCGGATTCGTCGCGGCCGTCGTGATCACCGCGATGCTGGCGCTCGCGGTGGCGCTGGCGGCGGAGATCAGCGGCTGGCTGGTGATCGTCGCGGCGCTGGTGGTCACCCTGGGGCTGGCGCCGTCGCTGTGGCTGGCCCGGCGGGTGCCGATCGTCCGCTGGATCGCGCTGGGCGCCTCGGCCGGTGTCGTGCTGTCGTGGTTCGGCGTCCTCGCCATCACACTGTGATCACCGGCTGACCGCCGCTTTTCGTGGCCCAGGTGTGCGGCGGCACGGATGTGTGTGCCCGCCGGACGCGCCCATATTGCGAAAATGACTGCCGCGTCGTCGCGCCCAAGCGGCTGCTCACCGACCTGGACGCGGACGAGGGATGACGGCGGGTACGGATTCCGGTGCGGGTCAGCCGCGCTGGGAGCGGACGCCCAGCAGGACGTCTTCCCACGCCGGAACCACGGGATGGTGCTTCTTGGCCTTCGGCTTCGCTTCCGCTGTTTCGGCTGGTCTGGCGTCGTCGCCGTGCTGTTCGGCACGCGGCGGCCCGCCCTGCTCCACCACCTCGGGCTCGACCGCGCGCAGCGTTCGGGGAACCCGGTGCGGGTCGAGCAGTACCTCGGCGTGCTCATCGAGCGCGTTCACCGTGCCACCGTGCGCGCCCGGCGCGAACGACCAGTGCGCGCTGTTCTCGGAGCGGCCGGCGTGCCAGCCCAGGGCGACGACCCACTTGCCGTCCTCACCCCGCCACGAGTCCCACTCCGCCCGCGCGTAGTCCTGCCCGCGCACGCCGAAGGCGTACGCGACGACTTCGCCCAGCGTGCGCACATCCGGGCCGTCCTCGCGCACCGGGTGTGCCTGCTGGGCCAGCTCCGCGGTGCGGGAACGCTCCAGCAACACCGGGTAGGCGAACCGTTCGACGCGCTGGGCCGGGATGCCGGCGACGGCCGCCACCTGCTCGACGGACTCGCCCGCGCGGATACGGGCCTGAATCTCGCGTGGTCGCATCTGGCTCTCCGCCTCGATTTCGATCTGCCCCAGCCGTGCGACGTCTCCCCGCGCGGCCGCCCGCAGTCGTTCATCCGCCGGAAGGAGAAAACGTTCACCGCGCTCGGGGTCTTCGCACACGATGGACTTGCCGTCCTCGTGCAACCCGACAACCCTCAGCGCTCGCATCCGCCGCCTCCTGACTTCACCTGTGGGTGCCTGCCTACGGTAGAGCGGCGCGTCGGCTTGACGCGGGAGGCGCGCCGACACCCGATCAGCTGGTCTTCCGTTTTGTGCGGTGAAAGCCGGATTTCGGGCTGAGCCGGCGCTACTCCGCCAGTCGCTCCACGACCCACTCGATGCAGCTGATCAACGCCGTGACGTCGCCCGGCTCGATGGCCGGGAACATGCCCACGCGCAACTGGTTGCGGCCCAGCTTGCGGTAGGGCTCCACGTCCACGATGCCGTTGGCGCGCAGCGCCTTCGCCACGGCCGAGGCGTCCACCTCGTCGACGAAGTCGATGGTGCCGACGACCTGCGAGCGCAGCGCCGGGTCCTTCACGAACGGCACCGTGTAGCTGGTCTCCTCGGCCCATTCGTAGAGGCGGTCGGAGGAGTCCTTGGTGCGCGAGACCGCCCAGTCCAGCCCGCCGTTGCCGAGCATCCACTCGATCTGGTCGGCCAGCAGGAACAGCGTCGCGACGGCGGGGGTGTTGTAGGTCTGATCCTTGCGGGAGTTGTCGACGGCGGTGGGCAGCGACAGGAACTCCGGGACCCAGCGGTCGCTCGCGCCGATCTCGGCGACCCGGTCGAGCGCGGCCGGCGACATGGCGGCCAGCCACAGGCCGCCGTCCGAGGCGAAGCACTTCTGCGGCGCGAAGTAGTAGACGTCGAAGTCCTCGGCCTTGACCGGCAGGCCGCCCGCGCCGGAGGTCGCGTCGATGGCGATCAGCGCGCCTTCGCTGCCTTCGGGGCGCCGCACCGGGACCGCGACGCCGGTGGAGGTCTCGTTGTGGGCCCAGCCGACGAGGTCCGCCCCGGGCTCGTAGGCGATTTCCGGCGCGCCGCCCGGCTCGGCCTTGACCACGACCGGGTCGGCGAGGAAGGGTGCGCCCCGGGTGACCGCGGCGAACTTCGAGGAGAATTCGCCGTAGGTGAAGTGCTGCGACCGTTCCCGGACCAAACCGAAGGCCGCGGCGTCCCAGAACGCCGTGGTGCCGCCGTTGCCGAGCACGACCTCGTACCCCTCGGGCAGGCCGAAGAGTTCGGTCAGACCCGCGCGAACCCGCCCGACCAGGGACTTCACCGGCTTCTGCCGGTGGGAGGTGCCCAGGAAGGCCGCCCCCGCGGAGGCCAGGTTGGCAAGCTGCTCCGCGCGGACCTTCGAGGGCCCGCAGCCGAAGCGGCCGTCCGAGGGCTTGAGTTCGGCGGGGATCGTCAGCTCGGTCATGGCCCCAGTGTCGCAGGCGCGTTTCGCCGCCCGCACCCCGGTAGCACGGACCCCGCGGTGGCCCCGTTCCAGCCCGCCGAGCAGCGCGTTCCGACTCGCGACAGCGGTGTCCGCCCGGGGTCCGCAGGGGTTCGCCTGGGGTTCGGCCGTGGTTCGGCCGTGGTTCGTTCGTGGCCGCGAGTCGGACTCCGCGGTCAGCGCCAGCCGGTTTCGTCGACGCCGCCGGGGATCGGTGCCGCCGGGTCGTATGGGGTGCGGGTGAAGATGAAAGTGGCCAGATCGAGGTGTGTGGGCGTGCCGTCGGTCGCGCGGCCGACGCGCAGGGTCTCGCCCGCGTAATAGCCGTCGAGGCCGAGCCATTCGTCCCGACCCGCCGCGCGGAACCGCGAGGCCCGCCCGGTGGCGACCGGGACCAGATCCAGCATTCCGCCGGGAATCAGGCGGAGGTGGTAGGGCGTCGGCCCCCAGTGCCACAGACCGGTCAGCTCCAGCAGGCCCGCGTCCACCTCCTCGGGCTCCCACTCGGCGGGCAGCTTCGGTTCCTGCTCGTCGGCGATCGCGATCAGGTCGATGGCCAGCGACATGATCGCCACACCGGAGGTCGTGTTGGCCAGTGCGAGCGCACCGGTGCCGGTCGTCTCGTCGGTGAGCGTGCAGGCCAGGAACCCCGGCATCGAACCGCCGTGCCCGGCCAGCCGCCGGCCGCGGTGGCGCAGGAGCTGAATGCCGAGCCCGTAACCGGAAGTCCAGGCGTCGCCGTCCTCGACCGTCGCCACCGCGCGCATCTCGGCGACGGTGTCCGGACGCAGCACGTCCGCGGTGTGTCCCCCGACGAAGGCCGTCCAGCGCGCGAGATCGTCGACGGTGGACCACAGTTGCCCGGCCGGTGCCATCGCGCCCGCGTCCGGGGTGGGCTCGGGCAGGAGCACGTCGGCGAACGGGTGCACCGCCCAGCCGAGCGCGTGCCTGCCCTCGGGGTGCGGGGTGGTTCGTGTCATGCCCAGCGGGGTCAGGATTTCCTGCCGCAGCGCGGCGAACCAGCTCACCCCGCGATGCCGCGCGACCAACTCGCCGAGCACGCCGTAGCCGACGTTGGAGTAGTGGAAGCGGCTGCCCGGCCTGTTCTTGATCATTTCCGGGGTGAGGCTGGTCTCCAGCGCGGGCCAGTCGTTCCCGGGCGTGCGTTCCCACCACGAGCCGGGCGACTCCGAAGTCAGGCCACCGGTGTGCGAAAGCAGTTGGGCGAGCGTGGTGGACCCGAAGCTGGTGCCGGGTACGTGCTTGTCGAGCGGGTCGTTGAGATCGAGCCGGCCTTCGTCGCGCAGCCGCAGGACGAGCGCGGCGACGAGTGTCTTCGTGATCGAGCCGAGGCGGTACTGCGTGTCGTTGTCGGGGGTTTCGCCGTCGATGCGGCCCCGTGCGCCCGACCACACCAGCTCGCCGTCCCGCACCACGGCGGCGACCAGGGACGGCACGCGGTTGGCGGACTGCTCGGTGGCCAGCCGGCGGAGGAGGGCGGTCTCGGTGCTAGGCAACATGCCGACATCTTGCCCGAAGTCGTGGGGAGGCGGCGCACTTTCCGGGCGTGCGAAACCTTCCCGGGCGGCGGGAAATCCCGGCCCGCCGCCGTGGGTGCCCGCTCACTCGCCGATCAGGTTCCAGCCCTCGACCTCTTCGGGTTTGCGCGGACCGGGGCCGACGTACTTCGCCGACGGCCGGACCAGCCGGCCGGTCCGCTTCTGCTCCAGGATGTGCGCCGCCCAGCCGGCGGTGCGGGCGGAGCTGAACATCGCGGGCATCATGTGCGGCGGCACCTCCGCGAAGTCCAGGATCACCGCGGCCCAGAACTCCACATTGGTCTCGATGGCGTGGTCGGGACGGCGTTCCCGCAGCTCGTTCAGCGCGGCCTGCTCCAGCGCCGCGGCCACCTCGTAGCGCTGCGCGCCGAGTTCCTTGCAGGTGCGGCGCAGGACGCGGGCACGCGGGTCCTCGGCCCGGTAGACCCGGTGCCCGAAGCCCATCAGCCGTTCCTTGCGGTCGAGGATCCCCTTGACCAGTTTCACCGCGTCCCCGGTGCGCTCGACCTCCTCGATCATCGGCAGCACTCGGGCCGGTGCGCCGCCGTGCAGCGGGCCCGACATCGCGCCGATCGCCCCGGACAGCGAGGCGGCCACGTCCGCGCCGGTCGAGGCGATGACGCGGGCGGTGAAGGTGGAGGCGTTCAGGCCGTGTTCGGCGGCCGAGACCCAGTAGGCG
>DASSAD010000006.1:0-21962 GCA_035685725.1 Amycolatopsis sp.
CCAGGTGCCAGCGGACGCCGAGGTAGAGCCGGGAACGCTCCTGGTCGCCGCCCCCACGATGTTCGACCCCAATTTCCGCCGCACCGTGGTGTTCATCATCGACCACAGAGCCGAGGGCACCCTCGGTGTGGTGCTCAACCGGCCCAGCGACGTGCCGGTGGACGATGTGTTACCCAGCTGGGGCAGACACGTCGTCGAGCCGCAAGCGGTGTTCGTCGGCGGCCCGGTGGAGAAGAAGACGGCGTTGTGCCTGGCCGCGCTGCGCGCCGGGGAAACCGCGTCCGGCGTTCCGGGCCTGATCGGCGTGCGCGGCCCGGTCGCCCTGGTCGATCTCGACGCCGACCCGGATCTGCTCGTCCCCAGGGTCCGGGGGATGCGGGTCTTCGCGGGGTACGCCGGCTGGGACTCCGGCCAACTCGCGGGCGAGATCGAGCGCGGTGACTGGCTGATCGTTCCCGCGCTGCCCGGTGACGTGCTGGCCACGCCGGAACGGGACCTGTGGAGTCAGGTGCTGCGCAGGCAGGGTGTGCCGACCGCGCTGCTGGCCACCCATCCCGGGGACCTCCAGCGCAACTGAAGGCCGCTACTTGCCGGTGAGCGCGCAACCGCCGCAGGCGCAGCTCGCGCAGGCGGACGGCGCCGAGACCGGAGCGGGAACCGCCTCCGCGGCCCGGTGGCCGAGCAGGCCGCCACCGCTGACCAGCACGAACATCGCCACCAGCCCGATCGCGGCCGCGATGACCGGGCCCGCCGTGCCGGGCATGAACAGACCGGCCAGGCCGGTGAGGATCCCGACCGCCCCGGCGGCCACCGTGGGCAGCCCGGCAACCTTGTTCGCCACCCGGAACGCTTCGTCGGAGCGCATCGTGGCGACGGTCCGCACCCCCGCACCGCGGGCCCGCGGCAGCCGTTCGAGCCAGCCGAGCAGGCCGCCCCAGCCGACGACGACACCAAGCACCAGGGGAATCAGCGCGAGAGCGAACACGCCGATCAGAATAGGTGTGGCGGCTCGGGGGCCGGGCGGACACCCTGGTCACGCATGCGCTGCGCCACTGCGCCGGAGGACGCGCGGTCCTCTGCGTTAGGCGATCGACGCGCCACTTACCATGAAGATGTGAGCGAAGCAGCAGCGCAGTACGGGGGTGGCGCTCCCACCCCGCTGAGGTCGAACCCCCAGTCGTCCTCGGAGGAGATGCCCGGTCACCGCTACAACGCGGAGCTGGCCGGGAACATCGAGCTGCGCTGGCAGGGCTACTGGGCGGAAAACGGCACGTACAACGCGCCCAACCCGGTGGGACCGCTGGCTGTGAACGGGGTCCCCGACGACAAGCTGTTCGTGCAGGACATGTTCCCCTACCCCTCGGGAGCGGGGCTGCACGTCGGGCACCCGCTGGGCTTCATCGGCACCGATGTCTACGCGCGCTACCACCGCATGATCGGTCGCAACGTGCTGCACACGATGGGCTTCGACGCCTTCGGGCTGCCCGCCGAGCAGTACGCGGTGCAGACCGGCGAGCATCCGCGCAAGACCACCGAGGCCAACATCACCACCTACCTGCGCCAGATCCGCAGGCTGGGGCTGGGCCACGACGAGCGCCGGCGGATCTCCACGATCGACCCGGACTACTATCGGTGGACGCAGTGGATCTTCCTGCGCATCTACAACTCGTGGTACGACGAGAAGCAGGACAAGGCTCGCCCGATCGAGGAGCTGGAAGCCGAGTACGCCCAGGACAAGCGCCGTACGCCGGACGGCAGGAACTGGTGCGAGCTGACCCGCGCGGAGCAGCTGTCCATTGTGGATGAACACCGGCTGGCCTACATCGCCGAGGCGCCGGTGAACTGGTGCCCTGGCCTGGGCACCGTGCTGTCGAACGAGGAAGTGACGCCGGACGGGCGCAGCGAGCGCGGCAACTTCCCGGTGTTCCGGCGGAACCTGCGCCAGTGGATGATGCGCATCACCGCCTACGCGGACCGGCTGGTGGACGACCTGGACCGGCTGGAGTGGCCGGAGAAGGTCAAGTCCATGCAGCGCAACTGGATCGGGCGATCGCGGGGCGCCCGGGTCGTCTTCGCCGCGGGCGAGGACCGGATCGAGGTCTTCACCACCCGTCCGGACACCCTGTTCGGCGCCACCTACCTGGTGCTGGCGCCCGAACATCCCCTGGTGGACCGGCTGACCGCCGAGCGGTGGCCGGACGGCGTCGAGCAGGTCTGGACCGGCGCTGCGGCGACCCCGGCCGAGGCGGTGCGCGCCTACCGGGCGGCGGCCGCGCGCAAGTCCGAGCTGGATCGCCAGGAGAACAGGGACAAGACCGGCGTCTTCACCGGTTCCTACGCGGTGAACCCGGTCAACGGCAAGCGCATCCCGATCTTCATCGCCGACTACGTGCTGATGGGCTACGGCACCGGTGCCATCATGGCGGTGCCCGGCCAGGACCAGCGTGACTGGGACTTCGCGGAGAAGTTCTCCCTGGAGATCGTCCGCACGGTCCAGCCGGGCGAAGGCTTCGACGGCAAGGCGTTCACCGGGGACGGCCCCGCGATCAACTCCGGTTTCCTGGACGGGCTGGACGTCGGGGAGGCCAAGAAGGCGATCATCTCCTGGCTGGAGGACCACGGCGCGGGCTCCGGCACGGTGCAGTACAAGCTGCGGGACTGGCTGTTCTCCCGCCAGCGGTACTGGGGCGAGCCGTTCCCGATCGTCTACGACGAAGACGGGGTCGCGCACGCGATTCCGGAGCGGATGCTGCCGGTCGAACTGCCCGAAGTCGACGACTACTCGCCGAAGACGTTCGATCCCGACGACGCCGATGCCGAACCGTCGCCGCCGCTGTCCCGCGCCGGCGACTGGGTCGAGGTCACCCTGGACCTGGGCGACGGGCCCAAGCGCTATCGGCGGGACACCAACACCATGCCCAACTGGGCCGGTTCCTGCTGGTACCAGCTGCGTTACGTGGACCCGGAAAAGCAGGATCGCTTCGCCGACCGGGAGAACGAGAAGTACTGGCTGGGCCCCCGCCCCGAGGACCACGGGGCCACCGACCCCGGCGGCGTCGACCTGTACGTCGGCGGTGTCGAGCACGCGGTGCTGCACCTGCTGTACTCGCGCTTCTGGCAGAAGGTGCTGTACGACCTGGGCGAGGTTTCCTCCGCCGAGCCCTACCGCAGGCTGTTCAACCAGGGCTACATCCAGGCCTACGCCTACGCCGACTCCCGTGGTTTCCACGTGCCGGCCGAAGAGGTCGAGGAGAAGGACGGGAAGTTCTTCTACCAGGGCGAACAGGTCACCCAGGAATACGGGAAGATGGGCAAGAGCCTGAAGAACGTCGTCACCCCGGACGAGATGTGCGCGACGTACGGGGCCGACACCTTCCGGTTCTACGAAATGGGCATGGGGCCGCTGGACGTTTCGCGGCCGTGGGCGACCAAGGACGTCGTCGGTGCGCACCGTTTCCTGCAGCGGCTGTGGCGGCTGGTGGTCGACGAGCAGACCGGGGAACTGCGGGTCTCCGAGGCCGAGGCCACCGACGAGGACCGCAGGCAGCTGCACAAGGCCATCGCCGGTGTCCGCGAGGACTACGCCGAGACCCGCTTCAACACCGCGGGCGCGAAGCTGATCGAGCTGAACAACCACGTCACCAAGGCCTACGGCTCGGCCGCGGCGACGCCGCGCGAGCTGGTCGAACCACTGGTGCTGATGCTGGCCCCGCTGTGCCCGCACGTGTCCGAGGAGCTGTGGCAGCGTCTGGGGCACCAGGACTCCCTGGTGCACGGGCCCTTCCCGGCGGCGAACGAGCGCTATCTGGTCGCAGACACCGCGGTCTATCCGATCCAGGTCAACGGCAAGGTCCGGTCGCGCATCACGGTGCCCGCCGACGCGCCGAAGGAAGACGTCGAGTCGGCCGCGCTCGCCGACGAGAAGATCGCCGCCTTGCTGAACGGCGGCACGCCCCGCAAGGTCATCGTCGTGCCCGGACGGCTGGTGAACGTGGTTCTGTAGGTCCCGGCCGGCCGGGACCACGGATCAGGCGCTCTCCAGGTTGATCTCGCGGGCGAGGTCGGCCAGGAGGGCGTCGAACACGGCGTCGGGTTTGGACAGCGGGATCGGGTAGTTGCCGAAGACCTCCAGCGTGATGTGCCCGTACAGGCGAGCCCAGAACTGGATCATCAGATAGGTCATGCCGAGGTCGAGCTTGTCGGGCGGGAAGTCCACGCCGGACTGGGTGAGCACGGAAAGCAGTTCGTCCTGGAAGGCGGCCAGGTCGTCGCGGAGTTCGACGGGCACCGCCTCCGCGGCGGGCACGGTCACCTCGTGCGTCGCGAGAATGCGTCCCGCGGCCACCAGGAAGATTCGTCCGAACGGCTCGCCGGCGCGGTTGAGGGTGGCGACACTGCTGGTGGCCGACCCGACGTCGCCGGTCGGTGAGGCGAAGACCAGCGTGAACTCCTTGGTGTGCGTCAGTGCCCACCGGCGGAAGCCACGGCAGATCGCGAACAGTTCCGCGACCCCGTCGGTGGCCAGCGCCGAAACCTCGCGGCTCAGCTCGGCCGCCAGATCGTTGATGACGTCGAGGCGGAGATGCTCGATGAGATCGTCGCGTGAGCCGTAGTACCGATACAGCGCGGGCGCGGTGATCCCGAGCTGGCGGGCGATCGCCCGGAGGGTCACCGCTTCCGGACCGCGGTCGATGAGCAGCGCGCGCGCGGTTCGCCGGATGTCCTGATCGGTCGCCGCCCGCACGCGACCCCGGCGCGTCGGCTTGTCCATTCGAATATTCTAAGAGGTCGCCGATTCCGTTTTGTGGGGAAACGCGCAGGCAGAGCGGGATTTGTTGATGTTGGCGCGGTTCGCGCCGGTGCCGGGCCGCCTCGGGCGCCGCCGGTACCGATCGCTCGGGGGGCTACGCGATCGGTACCGGCGACCCGGTGTCCCCCCGTGGCGATGCCCGGGCGGACAACTAGGGAGAGTCCGTTCTGCCTCAGCCGGGACGCCCCGACCGGAAAGTTAACCCATTCAGGTGAATGATCTCGGACACTCACCCTATTGTCGCATCCCGCTGGCAGGAAGTTACAAAATCCTTCACATTTCGTCCGGCGTGTCGTACGGCCACGCGGGACGCGGCCGCGGCGGGGCAGACTTCTGGCATGACGCATGACGTTCTGGTGATCGGTTCGGCAAACGCTGACCTCGTGGTTCGCGCCGATCGGCGCCCCAGTGCCGGGGAGACCGTACTGGGTGGCGACACGGTCGTCATGCCCGGCGGCAAGGGAGCGAACACGGCGGTCGCGGCCGCGAAGCTGAACGCCGACGTGGCGCTCTTCGCGGCGATCGGCGATGACTCGTATGGCGCAATCCTGACCGAGTCGCTGCGCCGAGCGGGGGTGCACACCGATCTCCTCCGGGTCGTGGCGCGGCCCACCGGGATCGCCTACATCACCGTGACCCCGGACGGCGAGAACTCGATCCTGGTCTCGCCCGGGGCCAACAGCGCCCTCGAACCCTCCATGGTGGAAGACGCGCTGGCCGGCGCGAAAATCATGGTCGCCTCGCTCGAAGTTCCCCTGCCCATGGTCGAACGCGCGGTCGCGGCGGCGTCCGCGGCCGGCGTGCGCACCCTGCTGAATCTCTCCCCGGCCGCGGCACTCGGTCGACGAACCCTTGCCGCACTCGACATTCTGCTGGTCAACGAGCACGAAGCCGCGTCGCTGCTCGGCTCCGGCACCGACCCGGCCAAGCTGCTCGAACTGGGGCCGCGGTCCGCGGTGCTCACCCTGGGCGCTCGTGGCGCGCTGGTTATCACGCCCTCCGGGATCACCGAGATCGGCGCTCCGCGGGTCGAGGCAGTGGACTCGACCGGTGCCGGGGATGCCTTCACCGGGGCGTTGACCGCCGCCCTCGCCGGGGGAGCCGACCTGGAATCGGCCGCGCGCCAGGCGGTCCGGGTCGCCGCGATCTCCGTGACGCGCCCGGGCGCGCAACCGTCGTATCCGTCGGCGGCGGAATTGGCCGCCGGATGAAAGCCGTTGGGATGACAGGAGAGCCGCAGGTCCACGGGGGCTGTGCGGAGCCGCCGTCGAGAGGTATGGTCTAGACCATGTCGGAAACGAGGTTATCCGGAGTCGCGGTGAGCCCGGGGCGTGCGAGTGGCCCCGTCGTGCGGGTCGCCGAACCACTCGGCGCACCGGCGAGCGGTCCGAAACCGGCCGATCCGGCCGCCGAGTCCGCCCGGATCGCTCCCGCGACCCAGGCCGTGGTGGCCCGGCTCGAAGCGCTCGCCGAGGCCGCGACCGGCGATGCCGCCGTCATCCTGATGACGACGGCCGCGATGGCCGCCGACCCGGCGTTGATCAGCGAGGCCGAGCGCCTCGTGGTCGCCGAAGGCCTGCCGGCGGCGCGCGCGGTCCACGAGTCGGCCAACGGGTTCGCCAAGACCCTCGCGGCCGCGGGCGGCTACATGGCCGAACGAGTGCGCGACATCGAAGATGTCCGCGACCGGGTGGTCGCTGAACTGCTCGGTGTGGAACCGCCCGGCGTGCCGGAGCTGACGGCGCCCAGTGTCCTTCTCGCCCGCGACCTCGCGCCCGCCGACACCGCCGGTTTGCATCCCGACCGCGTGCTCGCGCTGGTCACCGAGGAAGGCGGCCCCACCAGCCACACCGCGATCCTGGCCCGTTCGCTGGGCATCCCGGCCGTCGTCGCCGTCCGCGGCCTGCTCGCCCTGGACGCGAAGGCGCTGCTGGTCGACGGCGACACCGGGCTGGTCGAAGTCGCCGACCCGGACGCCACCGTCCTGGCCGCGGCGAAGACGGGACCGGCCGACTGGGACGGCCTCGGCAGGACCTCCGACGGGCACCGGGTCAAGGTGCTCGGCAACATCGGCTCGCCCGCCGACGCACGAGCCGCGGTGGAAGCCGGTGCCGAGGGTGTCGGCCTGTTCCGCACGGAATTCTGTTACCTGGACGCCGCTGCCGAGCCGACCGTCGCCGAACAACGCGCCGCCTACACGGCGGTGCTCACCCCGTTTGCCGGCAAGCCGGTCATCGTGCGCACCCTCGATGCCGGTGCCGACAAGCCGCTCGCCTTCCTGTCCCCCGATGCCGAACCCAACCCGGCGCTGGGTGTGCGGGGCCTTCGCGTCGCGTTCGACCGGCCCGGTGTGCTCGATCGTCAGCTCGAAGCGATCGCCGGCGCCGCCGAGGACTCCAGCGCCGAAGTGTCGGTCATGGCGCCCATGGTCGCCACCGCCGCCGAGGCGACCTGGTTCGCCGAGCGGGCCCACTCGGCCGGCATCGCCAGGGTGGGCGTGATGATCGAGATCCCGGCCGCCGCGCTGGCCGCGCGGGAGATTCTCGAGGTGGTCGATTTCGTTTCCGTCGGTACCAATGACCTCGCGCAGTACACCTTCGCCGCGGACCGTCAGCTGGGCGCGGTCGCCGCGCTCAACGACCCGTGGCAGCCCGCGCTCCTGCGCCTGATCGCGATCATCGGCGAAGCGGCGAAGGCGGCGGGCAAACCCGCGGGCGTCTGCGGCGAGGCCGCGGCCGATCCGCTGCTCGCCCGTGTCCTCACCGGACTCGGCATGACGAGCCTGTCGATGAACGCACCCGCGATCCGTGGTGTCGGCGCCGGGCTCGCCGGGGTGAGCCGTGCCGAGTGCGAGGCCATCGCCAAGGAAGTGCTGTCGGCGGCGGATCCCGTGTCCGCGCGTTCTCGCGTAGCGGGTTAGTGGAAGAAGCGGCGGGGGTGGCGGATCGTCAGCGAGCCACCCTTCAGCCGCCCGGAAAACACCAGCCGCGGTGTTCCGGGCCGTCCGTCGGAGCCCGTCTTGTCATTGACGGAGCCATATTTGATGTCGGTGATCGCGTTGAGATCGATCGCCGCGTGCTCGGGGATGACCACCTCGACCGACCCCCACTTCGCGTCGAGCTCGATGTGCACGATCGGGCTTTCGACCTGCGCTTCGGTGAAGTCGAGCTTGGTCGACCCGTACTTGTTCCGGATGATCACCTCGGGCGGCACCCGCCAGGGACCGCCGCGTGAAATCGAGGAATACTGCGCCGTCAGTTCGAGCCGCCGGCCCGGAGGGACCGCCGACGGAAACGTGTGCGCGTGCGCTGCGGCTTCGCGATGCACGAGTCCGGGAAGGTCGGCCAGCACCGCGTTCAGCTCACCCCGTGTTCGCGCGGCGAGCGCGGTGTCGGTCCGCTGGGTGAACTCGTCGAGGTCGATGAGCCCCCGGCCGATGGCCTTCTGGAGCACCGCGACGACGTGTTCGCGATCCTCGTCCGACACCCGGATGTCCCGCGGGCTGAGCGGTTTCGTCTCGGTCTCTTCGCCCATGCGACAAGGGTAGGTTCGCGGCGTCCGGGTGCGGATCAGGGAAAATCCCCTAATCGCCGTCCAGACCGTGCTCGATCGCGTACCGCGCGAGCTCGACCCGGTTGTGCAGCTGGAGCTTGCGCAGGGTCGATTGCACGTGGTTCTCCACCGTCCGATGGGACAACACGAGGCGGTGCGCGATCTGGCGCGCGGTGAGTCCCTTGGCCACCAGCCGGAGCACGTCGGTTTCCCGCTCGGTCAGCCGCGGCGGCGCCGGACCGTCGGCCGGGGTCTGCACCATTCGCCGGTACTCGCCGAGCACCATCCCGGCCAGGCCCGGCGTGAACACGGTGTCACCGGCCGCGGTGCGTCGTACGGCGTTGACCAGTTCCGGCACCGATGCCGATTTCACCAGGTAGCCGGAGGCACCGGCCTTCACCGCCTCCAGCACGTCGCCGTGCTCGCCGCTCGCGGAGAGCACCAGCACACGGGTGTCCGGCAGATCGGTGGTGATGTCCCTGGTCGCCTCGACCCCCGACCTGGCGCCGAGATTGAGGTCCATGAGCACGACATCGGGCCGGACCGCGGTGGCGATGCGCACCGCCGTTCGCGCGTCGGGCGCGGTCGCCCGCACCTCGAAGCCATTCTCGACCAGGTCGCGGGCCACGCCGTTGCGCCAGATGGGGTGATCGTCGACGACCATGACGGAGATCATCGTTCGGCCCGCACTGCCGGGTTCTCCCCCGGTTCCCGGTTCCCCGGTGTCCGAGAGTTCACCGTGCGCCCGAGGTGTCGCGTCGTGTCCGCTCCGTGGATGTCGCGGGTTTCGGCACTCGAATCTCCCATTCGGTTCCCTGTTGCGGCGCCGTTTCCAGGGAGATGGTGCCACCCAGATCCGACACCCGCCCCCGCATCGAGCGCGCGACACCCAGATGGCCCTCGGCTTCGGCCGCGCTCAGCCTGCCCGCCGCGATGCCCTCGCCGTCATCCCGCACCGTCAGCACGACCTCCGAACCGAGGTCTTCCAGCAGTACCCACGCCTTGGCCTGGTGCCCGGCGTGCTTTTCCACATTCGAAAGCGCTTCGCGGGCGACCGCGACCAGTTCCGCGGTCATCCGCGCCGGAACCTCGACCTCCCCGGCGGGAGCCGAGACCTGCACCTTCGACGACGCGAGCAGTTGGAGCGCGGCCCGCAGGTCGGACTCACCGGAGCCGGGGCCGGTCGGTTCCGTGGTGACGAGCGCGCGCAGCGCGATCTCCTGTTCACCGGCCAGCGTCGCCAGCTCGGCGGCCTCACCGCCCAGTTCGGCGCCACGGCGGCGAACCCGGGCCAGCACCTGGAGGACGCTGTCGTGGATCGAGCGAGCCAGCCGTTCCCGTTCGGCGGTGGCCGCCTCGCTGCGCAGCGCCTGGGCCAGCACGGCCGCGGACCGCCGTGCCGTCGTGGCGCTCAGCCCGATCAACAGCCCGGTGGCCAGCAGCAGCATGCAGTCGCGCGCGACGTCCAGGTTGAACTGCTGCCGGGCCAGCCCGGTGGCCAGCCCGACGAGCAGGCCGGCCGCGACGCCACCACCCCCGCCGAACCGGGTGCCCGCGGCCACCGGCACCCCGGCGACCCAGATCGTGGTGATGAGCGGAGCCACGCCCGCCAGCTGAGCGGGGCTCAGGATCCACGGCGAGGTGAGCATCAAAGCGCACGAGACCACCAGATCCACGACGACGAACCACCACCAGCGCCACCGCACGGCTTCCCGCGCGTAGACCAGGCTGATCAGCACGGTCCACAGCGCCATCGCGCCGAGCACGACCCAGGCAAGCCGTGGGCGCAGGTACTCGTCCCGGTAGACGACCACCGCGCCGAACCCGAACAGCAAGGTCAGGATGCGGAGCGCGATGGCACCCCACCACAGCGGAGTCGCGGGCTCGCGGGCGGTGGGTCCGAACCGGCGGCTCACCTCGACTCGACTTAGGCTTCCTCCGTACCCGTGTCGGGTTGGGGTTCCATGTCGTGCAGCGCGTCGACCTCCTCGGGATGGGGGTCGTGTTCGTGCAGCAGCGAGCGGATTCCGGCGTTGAGCACCGCCAGCAGCGGAACCGCGAGCAAGGCACCCGCGATGCCGCCGACCACCAACCCGACGGCGATCGAAAGCACCACGGCGAGCGGGTGCAGTTTCACCGCGCGGCCGAGCAGCAGCGGCTGGAGGATGTGGCTTTCCAGCTGCATCACGGCGATCACGATGCCGAGCACGATCAGCGCGGTGACGAAACCGTTCGTGACCAGCGCGACCAGCACCGCGACGGCGCCGGCGACCACCGCGCCGATGATGGGTACGAAGGCGGCCAGGAACACCAGCGTGGCCAGCGGGATCACCAGCGGGACCCGCACGATCCACAGCCCGATCCCGATCCCGACCGCGTCCACCACGGCCACCGCCGCGGTCGCGCGCACGTAGCTGACCAACGAGGCGAACCCGCGGCGCCCGGCCACGTCGACCCGGAGCCGGACGTTGGCGGGCACGCCGTGCATCAGGAAGCCCCAGATCCTGTCCCCGCCGGCCAGGAAGAAGATCGTGATGAACAGGGTGAGCAGGAAACCGGTGAGGAACTCGCCGACCGTGCTGGCCGTGGTCAGCGCGTTCGAGGTGATCGTCGATTGGTTGTTCTGCAGGAAGCCGATCGCGTTGTCGATCGCCTGCTGGATCTGTTCCTGGCGCAGATGGACCGTGTTGATCAGCCAGTTCTGGATCTGCGTGAGGCTGTTGTGCAACTGCTGCGTCAGCTGGGGCAGACCGTCGGTGAACTGGATGATGACGAACGCGAGCAGCCCGCCGAGCACGGCGAGCCCGCCGACCAGCACCAGCGCGGTCGCCAGGCCGCGCGGCACCTTGATCTGGACCAGGTGAGCCACGGCCGGTGCGAGCAGGGCCGAAAGCAGCAGCGCGATCGACAACGGCACGACCACCACGGAGAGCCGGCCGATCAGCCAAATGATCACGTAGAGCGCCGCGATCACCACCAGGAACCGCCAGGCGAATGCCGCGCTCACCCGGAGTCCCTTGGGCACCAGCGAGGTGGTTGACGTGTCTTCCCCCAGGAATTCGGATTTGAACTGGGGCCCTTTGCCGTCGCTCACTCCTTCACCCTAGCGACACGCGCGATTCGGGCGGTGACGGAAGTACGCGTGATTGTTCCGCCGACTGTCGCGGAGCGTGATCGAAAAGTGGGACGGCACCGTTGTCACTCTTTGGAGCGATCTGGTCGCTCTCAAGATGCGAACCGGTCCGGCGTTCTGGTTTCCTGAGCAACGCAAGTCTCACGGGGTATCAATGCGAAAACGTTTACGACTCAAAACGTTCGCCCCCCTGATCAAGAAGTGGAAGAAACGGTGACGCGGGTGAACGTGGCCACTCGGCGAGGCACGATCGGTGCCGGCCGCTGGCTTGCGCGCGCCCTGCTGGTCTGCGGTGGCGCTGTCGCCGGTACCGCGATCGCTTGGGCAATCGGCACGACCAGTGCCTCCGCCACCCCGTTGGACTCGATGAACGGCGCGATCGCCGATTCCGCCGCGGACCGGGACGTTCCCGAACTCGCCGGTGGGCGGGTGAGCGAGGTCGTCCACCTCCCGGCGCACCGGCGCACCGGAGACCAGGCCGGCCAGGACGTTCTGCAGCGCCGGATCGTCGGCGAAGTCCGCGACACGATGCACGAGTTCACCCGCGATGCCGTGCTCGATCCCGCCAAGCGGTTGCTCGGTTCCGTCGAGCGCATCGTCGGGCAGCGGCCCGATCTCCCGGGCGTGCTGGGCATGGCGCTCACCCCGCCCCGGGACCTGCTGGGTGCGCTGGGCGCCGGCACCACCCGCAGCCTGGTCAAGCTCCCGGCCCTGCCCATCCTCCGGCCGGGGGACAGCGGCGAATCCGGCGCGACCGGGGCACACGGCCCCGTCACGACGGCCCTGCCGGCGACCCCGCCGGTACCCGTGGCAGGCGATCTTCGCGTCGCCGACCGGCCCGCCGGCACGGCTCACCTCGGTTCCGGGCCGCGCCAGGACAGCCGGCTCGGCGCGGCGCACACTCCGCACCCGTTCTCCGCACCGCGGGATCCACTGTCCCCGGCGGGACTTCCCGTCGGCCCCAGCGGCTCGGTCGCCGGCGGTCATGCCGACGGCCCGCTGTTCGCCGTGCCCGTATCAGCGCTGCTCACCGGCGCTTCGGCCGGCTCACACGCCGTCCGCTTCGGGATCCGGAACGTGCCGGTTCAGCCGGGCACACAGCCCGGCGTCACCCCTGACTGATTCACGCGCGGGGTAGCCCGGCGCGTTCGCCTCAGTCCGCCCGCACCCCTGCTTTCTCGCTACGGGTCTGCCTTCGCATGCCCGCCATCCGGGTGCCTTTCGTGCGCCCATTCCCCAACCCCCGCACGCGAACCCAACGAAAAAGGAGAAGAATCCGATGCAAACCTGGGCAAAGCGAGGTATCCAGACCGCGCTGGTCACGGGTGGCCTGCTGATGCTGGGTACCGGCATCGCGTCCGCCGACGAGAACGTCAGCCCCGACAGTCCGGCCGGGCCCGTAGACGTCAACGCCAGCGTCCCCATCGACATTTCGAAGAACGCAGTGGGCACGCTCGGCAAGCAGGTCACCATTCCCGGTGTCCGGCAGGAGGTCAGCACCGCGCCGGTCACGGACACGGTGAACAAGGCGCTCGCTCCGCTTGTCCGGTCCGGCGTGCTCAACGCACTGTCCCCGGTCACCGGAGTGGTCAACGGCGTCGCCGCCAAGGCCGCGGGCGCGGCCGGCCAGGCCGGGCAGCAGATCGGCCAGGCGACCAACAAGGACGCCGCACACCCGGCCGACCCCGCCCGCCAGGCCGTGCAGGCCGAGTCGGACGGCGATCCAGCGCTGGGCAACAAGGCGACGGCCAACCTCGTGGTGCCGATCCAGATCACCGGAAACGCGGTCGGCGCGCTCGGCAACGCCTCGGCGCATTCCAACTCCAATCAGACCTACGCGCACTCGACCGACATCAACACCAGCGGCGCCGGCGGAGGCCTCGCCGGCAACGCGGTCTCACTGGACTGGGCACTTCCGGTGCAGATCTCCGGCAACGCGCTCGCACTCGGCGGGCGGGGCAAGACCTCGGGCAGCGCCACGCAGTCCGCCGCCACCACCGGTGACATCGCGACCAGTGGGACCAACGGCGCGCTGGCCGGCAATGTCGTCAGTCCGCAGGGCGCCACCCCGGTGCAGGTCTCGGGTAACGCGCTGGGTGCCCCGTTCGGGCATGCCGAGACCGACTTCGACGCCGACAGCTCGGCGACGTCGGGTGGGTGGACCAAGACGAACGGCGCTCTGGGCGCGATCTCGGGCAACGTCGCCAACACCCCGCTCGCGCTCCCGCTCAAGGTGTCCAACAATGCCATTGCCGGCGGCGGAGACGCCGACGTTCCGACCGGTAGCTCGATCGCCGACGCGACCGCGGGCGACCAGGCGCCCGGCATGAACGGCACCCCGACCTACATCGAGACCAACGGCGACCACGCCTTCCTGGGCGGCACGGTCGCGCAGCCGCAGGTCGCGACGCCGGGCACGGTCGCCGGCAACGCCGCGGGGGTGATCGGCAACGCGGTCGTCGGCTCCGGCCCGCTGGGCTCGGGCCCCGTGCTCGGCAGCAACGCCACTGCCGGTGGCTACTCCAGCACCAGCGGGGTCGACTCAACGGCTTCGGGCACCGTCGCCGACCTGCCGACGGCCGTTCCGGTCGAGGCGTTCTGCCTGGGTGCGGCCGCGGTCGGCCGTGGCCACGCGAACGGTTGCGACAACACCCTCTCGGCGACCGCGGGCGACGCCACCTACACCAACGGCAACGGTGGTTTCCTCGCCGGCAACAGCGTGAGCGGGCAGCCGGCGGGGACCGCTGAGCTGTTCGGGTCCGGCGCCGCGGTCGGCGGCAGCGCGTCCGGATCGGCGACCGAGAGCAAAGAGGTCAAGACCGGCGGCTACAACGGCAGCCAGGGCAACGACTCAGCCGGCTCGGGCAACGTCGTGCAGATCCCCGTGGCCTCGCCGGCCGAGCTGTTCGGTGTCGGCGGCTCGCTGATCGGAACGGGCAGTGGCGCGGGTTCGGAGACCAAGACGGTCTCGGGCGGGGGCGGCGGCAACACCCAGGACGACAACGGCTCCATCAGCGCCAACCTGGTGCAGGTTCCGCTGTCCACCCCGGCGCAGGTGTTCGGTGTCGGCGGCTCGGTGCTCGGGCACGGCTCCGGCTCGGCCACGACGGACACGGTGTCCACCGCCGGCGGCATGGGCAACGCGAACGGCAAGAAGGGCTTCGCCGCCGGCAACATCGGTGCCGTTCCGCTGTCGCTGCCGGTGCAACTGCACGGGCTCGGCGCCACCGGACTCGGCACCGCCTTCGGCCACAGCCAGGGCACGACCGACTCGGCCGCCGGTGGCCCGCTCACCGCCACCGGTGCGGGTGGCTCGCTCGCGGGCAACATCATCACGGGCCCGGGCGCCTCGGTGGCCCAGGTGCTCGGCACCGGTGCGGCGGTGGGCGGGCTCAGCGGTGGTGACGCGACCAACGGTGTGGTGTCCACTGCCGGTGGCGACACCACGACCAATGGTGATGGCGGATCCATCGCGGGCAACATCGTCGGCGCCGACCTGATGCCGGTCGCCCAGGTCTTCGGCAACGCCGTCAGCGTGGCCGGCGTCACGCACGGCAGCGCGCTCAGCGGCACCCGCGTCACTTCCGGCGGCGACAAGACCACCTCCGGCGTCGAGGGTTCGCTCTCCGGCGACATCTTCGACGTGCCGGTCGCCGGGCTGGCCCAGGTGTTCGGCGTGGCCGGCTCGATCGGTGGCATCGCGCACGCGAATGCCCTCAACGCGGTGACCGGCACCGCCGGCGGCGCCAACTCGGCCGCCGGTCCGGCGGATGCACTGTCCGGTCTCACCACCGAGGCGCCGGTGGGCGTGGTCGCACAGGTCTTCGGGATCCCGCTCGCCCTCTTCTCGCAGGTGAGCACGGTCACCGCCAGCATCACCGGGGTCACGATGGCGGAGCAGGAGCCGAAGATCGACCTGCCGGTGACCATCTCGGAGTTGCCGGCCACCGGCCTGCCCTCGCTGCCGAACGTGACCGCTCCGGAGCAGACGCTGCCGTTGCAGCCCGCCACGCCGCGGGATGACGTGGCGGACCTGCCCACCCTGCCCGGTGCCGGCCTGCCGGCGGTGGGTCTGCCGCAACTCCCTGCGCTGCCGGTCGGGCCGGAAAATCTGATCCCGCTGGTCGGTGCACCGGAGCTGACCGGGCTCGACGCGGGGCAGCTGATCGGTCCGGCGCGGGACGTGGCCTCCGGTCAGGGCATCCGCATCCACGGCTGACCGAGATCGTTATCCGTTAGCGGGCCTGGGAGCAATGGCGCTCCCGGGCCCGTTTCCGCCCTCGGCTTATCAACGGAGTCGTCAAGGGGTGGGCGTCAGATATCGACGGAGTACCCTCAGCCTCTGCTCGGAGCCGCTCGGCGACGTCGTTGCGGCTCGACTTCTCGTACTCCTCGGCAGCAACCAGGCGCTCCCGCACTTCGTTCTCGACGATCGACCGCAGATCAGCGTCGGTGAGGTGACGACGTTCCACCTCCGCAGCACCCAGACCGATCACCGCTCCCGCAACGTGTTCGTTTCCGGTGACCTCTGCGGCGTTGTTCATCGGCTGGTCGATGGGGACGGCTTCAGCGTTCTCGATCGCCGACAAGGCGGAGCGCAACGCCGCGATGGCGACGCGGTTCCGGGCCTTGAGCGCCGCTGTCAGGTCGCTGCGCAGGCTGGCGCGCATATATCACTCCCGATGTCGAGCTACCCCTGGGCGAGGTCGGCGAAGCGGCTGTAGTGCAGCTGGTGTGCCACTACGACGGTGCTGGTGGGACCGGCACGGTGCTTGGCCAGGATCAGGTCCGCCTCCCCGGCCCGCGGGTCGTCGCGCTCCCACGCGTCGGGTCGGTTGATCAGCAGCACGATGTCGGCGTCCTGTTCCAGAGAACCGGATTCGCGCAGGTCGGAAAGCATGGGGCGCTTGTCGGTCCGCTGCTCGGGACCACGGTTCAGCTGGCTGATCGCGACCACGGGCACCTCCAGTTCCTTGGCGAGCAGTTTGAGCTGCCGGGAGAACTCCGAAACCTCCTGCTGCCGGGATTCCACCCGCTTGCCCGAGGTCATCAGCTGCATGTAGTCCACGACGACGAGCTTGAGGTCGTTGCGCTGCTTGATCCGGCGGGCCTTCGCCCGGATTTCCATCATCGTCATGTTCGGCGAGTCGTCGATGAACAGCGGCGCTTCGCTGATCTCGCTCATTCGCCGGGCCAGCCTGGTCCAGTCGTCGTCGGACATCCGGCCACCGCGCATGTCCGCGAGCCGGATCCGGGCTTCGGCCGAGAGCATCCGCATGACGATCTCGATGCGGCTCATTTCCAGTGAGAAGATCACGCTCGTCAAGCCGTGCTTGATCGAGCAGGAACGCGCGAAGTCCAGACCCAGCGTCGAGTTGTGGGTCGGAACCATCGACCGGCCGGCGAGATAGAGATGGTCGGCCGCCGATACCTCCACGCAGCGCACGGGCACGCTGGGCACCGGACGAACGGCCACGATCTGCCGAGCAGGTGGCCGCGGGTCGTTGGTGGCCAGCAGTTCCTTGTGGTCGAGATGCTTGCCCGGCGACCAGAACACCCTGTCGCGCGCTAGGAAGGTAAGCGCTTCCCGGCTGTCGGCTTCGCGACCGCAAGCGGGAGCGCGGTGGTAGCCGAGGCCGATGACCAGCTCGCGGATGTCCTCGGCGAGGCGGCCGACCGCGGGGATCCGGATCGAACCGGACGCCGTGACCGAACCGGCGGCGTCCGCGATCCCGGCCAGGAGGGCCTGCCGCTGACCGATCGAGGCCCGCAGATAGCCGATGGGGATGTGGAGCGTGCCCGGCAGGCCCAGCTCTCGCAACGGTCGGCACGCCGCATCCTCGTCGGCCAGGCCGGCCTCGCCTTCGAGGTGACAAACGATCTCGGGAGCCAGGCCGGCGAACCGGAAACCCTTCGGGTCCCCGAGCCAAACGCCCAGCGCGTACGGGTGCAGGGGGAGTTCTCGCTCCGGCAGTTCGACGGCGGACGCCGGTGGCAGAGCAGGCAGTCGCGCCGCGTCGTGGTCGAGTTGCACCGCAAGCTGCTCGGTGGTGTGTACCACTTCATCGACCAGCCACTGGTGCTCGGCGTCGGCGGTGATGACCGAGCCGTCCGAGAACTCCAGCTCGTAGCACGGGCGGCCCCGCATCACCTCGGTCGCCGCGACCACGGTGGTCGGCCTGCCGTCATGGCCGAGCAACCGGTCTCCGGGGGCGACCGCGCCCATCGTCGTCCAGCCGTCCGGGGTCGGCAGCGGCGTGTCCAGCGCCAGTGCCTTTCCGACACCGGGCCGCGCCGCGACGATGATCATCTGGCCGGGGTGCAGACCATTGGTCACGTCGTCGAGGTCCGCGAAACCGGTGGGCACCCCCTGTGCGGAGCCACCGCGGGAGGCGATCGCGTCGATTTCGTCCATCGTCGGCTGGAGCAGTTCCTCGAGCGCGACGTAGTCCTCGCTCGTGCGCCGCTCGGTGACCTCGTAGATGGCCGCCTGCGCCCGGTCGACCACCTCGTTGATCTCGCCACCCTCGTTGGCGGCGCCGTATCCGTATTGCACGATCCGTGTGCCGGCTTCGACGAGTCGTCGCAGGATCGCCTTCTCCGCGACGATTTCGGCGTAATAGCCGGCGTTCGCGGCTGTCGGCACCGTCGCGATCAGCGTGTGGAGGTAGGGCGCGCCGCCGACCCTGGCGAGTTCACCACGGCGTTCCAGCTCGGCGGACACCGTGATCGGGTCGGCCGGCTCGCCACGGCCGTACAGGTCGAGGACGCAGTCGTAGACCGCCTGGTGCTTGGGCAGGTAGAAATCGCCGGGGCGCAAGGCCTCGACCACGTCGGCGATGGCGTCCTTGGACAGCAGCATCCCGCCGAGCACGGATTGCTCGGCGGCCAGGTCCTGAGGCGGCGTCCGGTCGAATTCGCCGGACCGCGGTCCGGGATCTTCGGGACCGGGATCCGGTGGAAAGAGGGGACCTCGGTCATCCGTCAGCGCCACCGCGCGGACACCTCCCGTTCAGCGAACATCAGTTCGATTATGCCCGACCGTGGACACCTGGCGCCACCGATCGCCGCGCACGCTAGATCCCTCGGACGGGGTAGTGCAAACTCGCCTGTTGACCGTCTGGGGAAGCATTGTGGATAACTTGTGGAAGACCTGGGGAAGTCGTGCACATTCTGCGGAACTGTTGTGGACAACTTGGGGACAAGCTGGGGTCATCTCAGGAAAAGTGCAGGTCAATCCGCATGTGGAAGCTGTGGAGAACATTGGTGAAAACTCTTCGGCGTGTCGCGCCGGACCGCACCTTCGGCGTGTCGTGCCGCGAAGGGAGGGCGGCGTCGGGCCTTGCCTGTGGATGAATGCGACCGACAGTAGAAGGGCCACCCCTTGGGCTGAAGGGGTGGCCCGCCACGCGATCAGACGAGTGCGCTCTGCGCGTTGCGTAACCGCTCGCCGAGCACCTGAGGTGTCGCCGGGGTGAACACGACGAGGGGTTCGCCGCGGCCCGGCCGCTCCTCCATCAACCAGCGGCCTTCCACCGTGTCGATGAAGTTCAGCGGCCGTTCACAGCGGCGTCGGACGCCGGCGCGGTTCCGGGACGCGACATACAAGCTGCCGCCACCGAGCCGCTCGGCTCCCATGATCCGCTTCATCTCCTTGGCCGGAGACGGCGGTGTGGGGTGGCCGCCGCGCATGATCGAGAAATTATCGTCCCCACCGGCTTGGCGGCCAGTGGTGAACTCGGTCTTGCCGACCACCAGCGGCCCGCCAGCGCCGGGCCGTGCGGGCGGGATCTGGTTGAGAAATCCCTGTAGTAACTCGTCGGGGCGTTCCGGCGCCACGATGACGGTGTCCTCATGGCGCATCCGCACCAACACGAACGCTCCGCCGTTCCCGCTGCCGGCAAGCACCGTGAAGTTCGCCGGAGCGTTCTCGAACCGGCCCTCGAAATAGCCGTAGTACTCCAACTGGGGGCGTGAAATCGCTTCGAGCAACACGAGCAGATCGCGGTCCATACCACGCGGACCCATCAGGCCATGCTGGGTCAGCACGGCGTTGACCTGCTGGTCCAGTGTGCGCTGGGCATCCGGGTCGTACCACGTCGGCGTGTCCGAGAGCGCGTTGTGCGGTTCCCCACCCCGGCGCCTGATCAGGTTGACGAGGGTCGGCGTGGTGAACTTGAGGGGTCTTGGCGGCACGGTCGTGATTCCCGGTCTCATTCGCCGATGACCGGCGGTGCGGTGAGCTCGTCGGTGCCGAAGAGCTCGTTGGGGTCGTCGCTGACGAGGTACTTCGTCTCGTGTTCCTCGTCCTCCGAGCCCTCGCCCTTGCCGCCGCCGCGCCCCATACCCGACATTCCCGACCGTCCCGCGGCACCCGCCGCGCCAGCCCGCGCACCGGCCGCGCCGTAAGCGCCGCCGCTGGAACTGCCGCCCGCGCCCGCACCCGTGCTCGCGCCGGCCGCGAGGGCCCCGGCCGCGCCCGGACCGAACCCCGCGCCGCCACCCCCGAATCCACCGGCTCCCGCACCGGCGCCACCGGCCCCGCCGAAACCACCGCCCGTCGACGATCCGCCCGGACCGAAACCGCTGGAGTCGAAGTTCGGCGGCGTGTAGCTGCTCGCGGAGGTGCCGTCGTTCCAGTTCGGCGGCTGATATGCGCTTGGCGGGGTCGCCGTCGGCGGGTTGGGGTTGACCGGTTGAACCCCGGTCGGCACATGGGTTGTCGGCATTCCGGTGCCGAAGTGAGGCACGTGCGTGGCCCCACCACCGGAGCCGCCACCCACACCGCCACCTCCGGCGCCGCCACCTCCGCCGGAACTACCACCGCTGTTGCTGCCGTTCCCGTTCCCGTCGGAGAAGTTGTTCCCGGTCCACGCCTTGAACTGCGGCATCCCCGCCGCGTTCTGCACGCTGGCCTGGTAGTAGGAGTTGTAGGCGTCTACGTTCGCCTGGCCCTGCTGGTTGTACTTGTTGATTTCGCTGTCTTTGTCGCTGAACGGGTTGACCGAGTCCCAGAAACCTTCACTCGGCGGCGTGGCCGCGATCTCCGTGACCTTGCTGTGCACGGTGTCGAAGGCGGTGCCCTGATTCGTGAGGTATTTGCTGCTGTTGTTCAGGTTGTTTGCCGAATCCTGCAACCAGGTCCCCAGGGGGTGCGCGCCTGCCTGAGCCTGTGCGGAGGAATCCCCTTGCCAGGCGGCATCCATCGTCTGGTTCAGTTGGTTGATCTGGTCGACGCGCGCCTGATGGACCTGTTGCAGAGATCCGGCAGCCGTCGCCGCGGTGTGCAGCGGGTCGGCGCTTCCCGGGTGAACCTGTTCCCAGATGGCTCGGGCATCGATCGACTGCCCACCCGCGTTGGCCGAGTATTGGTGTGCCGATGGTCCACCGGAGAACAGCCCCGTCAGACCGCCGACCACCGCACCGATCCCAGAGCCGACGACGGTGCCGACCCCCGGAACGACCGAACCGATCGCCCCGCCCACGACGGCACCTTTTCCTGCGTCGCGCAGAGCGCGGCCAGCGTCGGCCGCGGTCAATGAGCCGTTCGCCATGCCAATCAACCCCTCCAAGTGGCAGATTTCAGCCCAGCGGTGGTCATGCGGCACTCTTGAGGTGTTCGATCATCGCTGTGGCCACTTTGTTGGCCGAATCGCACGGATTCGCCCTGTTCGCGCCGGTCAACAAGATCATGGCGACACCGACGGCGAGTTGGTCCGTGACGCCTATCCAGGCTGTGCAGGAGCCCTGCGATCGATCATCGGTAGGCTCCGCGTACACACCGGGGTAGCCGTCTATCGTGACGGGCTCGAAGTACGCGTACTCCTTGTTGTCATTGTTGGCGTAGATATCGCTCAGCCCGCTCTTGTTGGCAGTCATCACGTTGATGAAGGCCGAGTTGGACGTATTGGTGGCCCCATTCCACTGGCAGGTCGGCCCGCCGGCGTTCGTAGAGGGCTTGCCAGGAGGGGCCATGCCGAGCTCGTTCATCTGGCCCGTTGCAAGTGCAGTGCACGCATTCGAGATCAGCGCGGCGGTGGGAAGCGCCGCGGGAACCTTGGGTGCCTCGCCGCCCTGCGCGCTGGTACCGGTCGCTGCAGCGGCGGTAGAACTCGGTGAGCTTCCCGCCGGGTTGCTTCCGCCTGAGCAGGCGGAAAGCACGGTGACGGCCGCGAGTGCGACGGTGCCGATTTGGAGGGCTCGGGACATGCTCACATGGCTCCTTGTCCGGCTTTGTTGATGCTCTGCTGGGTCTCGTCATCGACCTGTTGGATCTGGCCGCTGGCTTGCTGCAGTGCCTGAATGTAGTTCGCGACGTAGTTGAGCATCCGCTGGTGCTGCTCGAGCAGCGTCTGGCCCGACGGGTCAGAGCCTTGGCTGACGAAATGGCCGCTGGCGGGGTCGACAGCCGGCGGGTTCGCTGATGCGATCACTCTCGCGTTGTTGAGGTCCGACGCAACGTTGTCG
>DASSAD010000007.1:0-3195 GCA_035685725.1 Amycolatopsis sp.
CATCTCCTCCGGCGCTGCGGCGTGGGCGGCGATCGAAGTCGCGAAGCGGCCGGAGAACGCCGGGAAGCTCATCGTCGTGGTGCTGCCCGACTTCGGCGAGCGGTACCTGTCGACGCCGCTGTTTGCCAATCTGGCCGACTAACGGTGGCCGGATCGTCGTGGCTCGCCGACATGCGGCGTGACGTGCAAGTCGCGCTCGACCGCGACCCCGCCGCCCGATCCGCGCTGGAGGTCGCGCTCTGCTACCCAGGGGTGCACGCGATCTGGGGATACCGGGCGGCGCACTGGCTGTGGCAACGCCACCAGTGGCTCGCCGCCCGGTGCCTCGCCGAGGCCGTGCACGCCGTCACCGGCGTCGACATCCACCCCGGGGCGACGCTCGGACCCGGCCTGTTCATCGACCACGCCACGGGGGTGGTCATCGGGGAAACCGCCGAGGTGGGCACGGACGTGACCATTTACCACGGCGTCACGCTCGGCGCGCCGTCGGCCAAGGTACGCGGCAAGCGCCACCCGACGATCGGGGACCGGGTGGTGATCGGGGCCGGGGCGAAGGTGCTCGGACCGATCACCGTCGGCGCCGGCGCCTCGATCGGCGCGAACGCGGTCGTGGTCAAGCCCGTCCCGGCGGGCGCGGTGGTCGTCGGCGTGCCCGGCCGCGGCGTGTGGTACGGCGAGGATTTCGCGATCTGATCCCAACAACCAAGCAAACTGATCGATTTAGGCTGGAATACGATCGCCTGCCCGAATGCTTGCGACAGTATGAGCGCTCTGGACTCCCAAGCAAGCCAAGCAAGCGACTTCACCGCCGACTGGAATGCGTGGCACAAGAAGCATCAGGACCGGCTCGCGGCACCGGACGGCTTCCTGGCGATCACCAGCATCAACTGGCTCACCGAGACCCCGGCCCGCTTCCCTGACGCGCCGGGAGAGTGGTCCGCCGACGACTCCGGCGTCACCGTGACCCTCGCGCCCGGTGAGGAACTCACCCTGGACGGGACCCAAATCACCGGCCGGCACCACTTCGGCCTGATCCCGGAGCGCGGCGGCGTCTTCCCCGCTGATGCCGCCGGCGTCTACGAGGTGGCCAAGCGCGGCGGGAACGACATCCTGCGCCCCCGCCACCCCGACCACCCGCTGCGCACGGGATTCCAGGGCACCCCCGCGTACGCCCCCGACCCGCGCTGGGCGGTCCGCGCTCACTACCGCCCCTTCGCCGAGCCCAGGGACGTCACCGTCGGCTCGGTCGTGGAAGGCCTGCAGCACGTGTATGCCGCTCCCGGCGCGGTCGAGTTCGAGGTCGACGGCCAGCCGCTCGCGCTGACCGCCTTCAACGGCCACACCCCCGGCAGCCTGCACATCCTGTTCACCGACGCGACCAGCGGCGTCACTACGTACCCGGCCAACCGGTCCCTGCAGGTCGCCGCCCCCGATGAAGCGGGCACGGTCACCCTGGACTTCAACCGCGCGACCAACCTGCCCTGCGCGTACACGGACTTCGCGACGTGCCCGCTGCCGCCGGCGGAAAACCGCCTCCCGGTAGCCGTCGAGGCAGGCGAGCAGACCCCGTACGAGGCGAAGGCCGGGGAGGTGTAGCGCCATGCCCGTCGAGTTCCTGGGGATCGCCGCGACGAACGACGGCGCTGAGACCGCCGCGCGCACCGGACCTATCTTCGACAAGGAGTACACGCTGCGGCTGGCCCGGGCGCACGAGGAGAACGGCTGGGACCGGGTCCTCTTCGCCTACGGCTCCAACGCCCCCGACCCCAACATCGGGGCCGCCTACATCGCGAGCAAGACCGAGAAACTGCAGCTGCTGCTCGCGCACCGGCCGAACGTCTCCTACCCGACGTTCGCCGCCAAGACGTTCGCCACGGTCGACCAGATCAGCAACGGCCGGATGACCGTTCACTTCATCACCGGTGGCACCGACCACGAGCAGCAGCGCGAGGGCGACTACCTGACCAAGGACGAGCGGTACGAGCGGACCCGCGAGTGCATGCAGATCGTGAAGAAAGCGTGGACCTCGCGGGAAGCGTTCGACTTCGCGGGCAAGCACTACAAGTTCGCGGACTTCGTCAGCGACGTGTTCCCGGTGCAGCAGCCGCGCCCAAGGCTGTCGTTCGGCGGCTCATCCCCCGCCGCCTACGCGGCCGGCGGGGCCGAGGCCGACATCTACTGCCTGTGGGGCGAGCCCCTGAGCCGGACGGCTGAGCAGATCGAGTCGGTGCGACGGGCGGCGAAGGAAGCCGGCCGCACGGACACGCCGAAGATCCAGGTGGCGTTCCGCCCGATCATCGCCCCGACGGAGGAGCAAGCCTGGGCGAAGGCCCGCGACATCGTCGCGCGCATCGAGGCGAGGGTGCAGGCGGACGGCGGGGCGCTGTCAAGGCGCCGCCCCATCAAGAATCCGGAGAACACCGGCTCGCAGCGGCTGCTCGCGATCGCCGAGGAAGGCGAGCGGTTCGACCGCGCGCTGTGGACCAGGACCGCCGCCGTAACGGGCGGCGGGGGCAACTCCAACGCGCTGGTCGGAACGCCGGAGACGGTTGCCCAGGCGATCCTTGACTACATCGACCTCGGCGTCGACATCATCTCGATGCGCGGTTACGACATGCTCCAGGACGCGGTCGACGTCGGCCAGCAGGTCATCCCGCTCGTCCGCGAGGAGGTCGCTAAGCGGGACGCTCCGTGACTTCGCCCTAACCCACCCGCTGCGCCCGGGCGGCGTCCGACAGGCGGGTCAGGTACTTCACCAGGCTGATCAGCACCTGCTTGGACGACTCGCGCAGCCGCGCGTCGCAGTCGATGACCGGAATGCCGTCCGCCAGCGCGAGGGCCTCCCGGACGCGGGCCAGCGTGGGCTGCGGGCCGTCGATGCCGTCGAAGCGGTTGACCGCCACGACGAACGGCATCTTGTGATGCTCGAGGCGGTCAATGGCGTACCAGGAGTCTTTCAGCCGCCGGGTATCGACGAGCACGACCGCACCGAGGCTGCCAGCGAACAACTGGTCCCACAGGTACCAGAACCGCTCCTGGCCGGGCGCGCCGAAAAGGTAGAGCACGTTCGAGGCGTCCAGCGAGATCCGGCCGAAGTCGAAAGCGACCGTGGTGGTGGTCTTGCCGCGCACCCGGCTGTCGTCGTCAACGCCGCGGCTGGCCTCGGTCATGACCTCTTCGGTGGACAGCGGCCTG
>DASSAD010000008.1:0-17138 GCA_035685725.1 Amycolatopsis sp.
CACACCACGGCGACCGACAGCCCACGCTGTCTCGCTTCGATGACCGCGCGCAGCCCGGCGCCACCGGCACCGATCACCACGACGTCGTAGCTGTGCCGTTCCACTTCGGTCATCCGCATGCCACCTTCGACTACGTTGTCAGTTCACGAAACGCGGGTCGGCGATCACGCCGCTGGACACCAGCATCACGTACAGGTCGGTGATGACCAGCGTGCCGAGGGTGGTCCAGGCGAGCTGCATGTGCCGGTTGTTGAGCCTGGTGACCTGGGTCCACAGCCAGTACCGCACCGGATGCTTCGAAAAGTGCTTGAGCCGGCCGCCGGTGATGTGCCGGCAGGAATGGCAGGACACCGTGTACGCCCACAACAGGACGACGTTGCCGACCAGGATGATGTTGCCCAGGCCGAACCCGAAACCCCCGGTCCGGCCGTGGAAGGCCACGATCGCGTCGTAGGTGTTGATCACGGACACGATCGCGGCCACGTAGAAGAAGTACCGGTGCACGTTCTGCACGATCAGCGGCAACCGGGTCTCCCCGGTGTACCTCGCGTGCGGCTCGCCGACCGCGCACGCCGGCGGCGAGAACCATACCGACCGGTAATAGGCCTTGCGGTAGTAGTAGCAGGTCAGCCGGAAACCCAGCAAAAACGGCAACGCGATGAAACCCAGCGGGATGAAACTCGGCAGATCGCCGATCGGAGTGCCGAAATGGCTCGACCCGGGCACGCACGAAGTGGACAGGCAAGGCGAGTAGAACGGAGTCAGGTAGTGGTACTGCGGCACCCAGTACGCGGTGCGCACGAACGACCGGACCGTCGCGTAGACGACGAAGGTCGCCAGCCCGAGCGTGGTGAACAGCGGCGAGAGCCACCACCGGTCGGTGCGCAGCGTGCGGGCGGCTATCCGGGCACGCCCGGCGGCCGGGGCGGCCTCAGCGGCACTGCCCGCGCTCGAAGGCGTGGTGGGTGCGCTCACCGCTGGTCACGGTGGTAGCCACCGACACCTTCGTCGTCGCATCCGCGCCAGAGCGACGGATCGTAGGGTCCATCCGGGATTTTCACGATCTCCGAGCGGTCGACGGGCTTGGGCTGGGCCGGGATCGGCGTGTCGAAGTCCCCGGCGTCGATGTCCAGCCGGTCCACGTCGTTGGCCAGCCGGCGGACGGCCGAGCCGTCCCCGTAGCGGGACCGCAGGGCGCCCACGCACCGCCGCAACTGACCGATCGTCCGGCGAAGCTCCGCGAGTTCGGCGTTGACAGCCATCCGTACCTCCGAGTGTTCGTCGGCTGAGGCCCTCACTAGGGACTCTGCCGCTTACCGGTGCGGTGTGACAAGTAGCACACGCCAGGTTGATAGCGTGATCGAGGTCACTTCAAACCTGGATCTTAAACGATTTTGTGCCCATAATGCCGCCGATTTCCGTGACCGAACTCACCGGAGTCCGGCCGACCGGGCGCCACTCGCGGGAGTGTCCGGTGTGGAATCCATCACGCGATCACGCGCACGGAGCGTGCGCTCGTCGCGGCCCGCCGCGCTCGCCGTCCGGCGCCGAAACCGGTGTCGCCGTGTCCGGGCCCACCGCGGACGCGATCGCTCACACTTTCGCTGGTCGGTGGCCTCGGCGGGGACCTATCGTTGAGTGCCGGATCAGTCCCCGTCACGCGCCTGAGCGACCTTGGGGCCGCGCCCGCACACACCGGGCCGAGCGTGACATCGTGAGGAGTTGAACTTGAAGCACGAGCTGCTGAACCTGTCGCCGGTCATGCCGGTCGTCGTGATCGACGACGCCGCGGACGCGGTGCCGGTCGGACGGGCCCTGGTGGCGGGCGGGATCGGAGTCATCGAGCTGACCCTGCGCACGCCGGCGGCCCTCGAAGCGATCGAACGGGTGGCCACGCAGGTTCCGGACATCGTCGTCGGCGCCGGTACGGTCACCACCGCCGAGCAGGCCAAACAGGCGGCCGACGCCGGCGCGTCCTTCCTGGTGACCCCGGGCTGCACCGAGCGCGTACTGGAGGCCGCCTTCGCCACCGGGCTGCCGTTCCTTCCTGGCGCGGGCACCGTGTCGGAGGCGATGCGCCTGTCCGAACTGGGGCTCACCGCGCTCAAGTTCTTCCCCGCCGAGCCCAGCGGCGGCGCCGCGTATCTCAAGGCGGTCGCCGGCCCACTGCCCGGGCTGCGGTTCTGTCCGACCGGCGGAATCACCCCGGAAAACGCGCCTCGGTACCTCGCGCTGCCCAACGTCGGGTGCGTCGGCGGTTCCTGGCTGACCCCGCGGGACGCGCTGTCCGCAAAGGACTTCGCCCGCGTGGAGGCCCTCGCCGGGCAGGCCGCCGCCCTGGGCTGACCCGCGCCGCCGGCACGAGGGCCGAAGGCGGCGCGGCCGCCGTGAACGCATTACCTTTCGAGGAGATGCGTCGCAGGGAGACACCATCGTGAGGTGGGACTGGTTCACCGATCCCGATTACTGGGCATCCCGGCTCGCCTTCCAGCGGATGCTCGCCGCGATCTACCTCGTCGCCTTCGTGGTCGCGGCGAACCAGTTCCGCGCGCTCATCGGCACCAACGGGTTACTGCCGGTGCCCCGGTTCGTCGGGCGGGTGCGGTTCCGCCGGACGCCGAGCCTGTTCCACCTGCACTACTCGGACCGGTTCTTCGCGGCCACCGCCTACGCCGGTGCCGCCGTCTCCGCCACGCTGGTGTTCGGGTTGTTCGACTCGGCACCGGTGTGGGCGGGCATGCTCGTCTGGGCGGTGCCCTGGGTGCTCTACCAGTCGATCGTCAACGTCGGCCAGATCTGGTACGGGTTCGGCTGGGAGTCGCTGCTGCTGGAGGCCGGGTTCCTGGCGATCTTCCTCGGCCCGGCCGACACCGCACCTCCGGTACTGGTGCTGTGGTTGCTGCTGTGGCTGCTGTTCCGGGTGGAGTTCGGCGCGGGGATGATCAAGATGCGTGGCGACCCCTGCTGGCGCGATCTGACCTGCCTCGACTACCACCACGAGACCCAGCCCCTGCCCGGGCCGCTGAGCTGGTACTTCCACCACCTTCCCCGGCCGCTCCACAAGATCGAGGTGGCGACGAGCCACGTCACGCAACTGGTCGTGCCCTTCGCGCTGTTCGCCCCGCAGCCGGCCGCGAGCATCGCCGCCGCCTGCGTGATCGTGACCCAGGGATGGCTGGTGCTGAGCGGAAACTTCTCGTGGCTGAACGTCCTCACCATCACCCTGGCGGTGTCCGCAGTGGACACCTCACTGGACACCTCACTGGACATCGGACTGCCGCGGATCACGCCTCCCCCGCTCGCCGAACTCCCGACCTGGCATCGTGTCCTCGTCGTCGCGGTGACGGCACTGGTCGTGGCACTCAGCTATCTGCCCGTCCGCAATCTGGTATCGCGCCGTCAGCTGATGAACTACAGCTTCGAGGCGCTGCATCTGGTGAACACCTACGGTGCTTTCGGCAGTATCACCAGGATCCGGCACGAAGTGGTGGTGGAGGGCACGGAGGAACGGCAGTTGCGCCCGGACACGGTCTGGCGCGAGTACGCGTTCAAGGGCAAGCCCGGCGATCCGCGTCGGCGGCCCCGCCAGGTCGCTCCTTACCACCTGCGGCTGGACTGGATGATGTGGTTCGTCTCGATCTCCCCGCGCTACGGCGAATCGTGGCTGCCGAAGCTGGCCGAGAAACTGCTGATGGCCGACCGGGCCACGCTCAAGCTGCTCCGGCACGACCCGTTCCAGGGCAGACGCCCGGCGTTCGTGCGCGCCCGGCTCTTCCGGTATCGCTACACCACCTGGCGAGAGCGGAAGGAGACCGGTGATTGGTGGGCGCGTGAGCCCCGCGGCCACGTCCTGAGAACGGCACGACTCGGTTCTGACGGGGCGGTCGTCGCCGTCCGCGAGACCACCTGACCGCAAGACGCATCGCGAACCCCATCCCCGGCCCGACCACGAAATCTGATCAGGCGTGAACGACCGGGAACGCACCCCGCCGGATTCTCTCCCTCACCAGTCCCTCACCATCCGTCCATCACCGCTTGTCTATCACCGCTTGCCACCGTAATTGAGCAGATCGGTATTTCCCGTCGCGAAACCTCCAACGGATTATCACCTCGCCCGCACATTCGATTTTCCGGAACGCGCTCGCTGTGAGTCAAAAACACCGGACCCACAAAACGGCCCCCACAAACCGGGACGCGTAAATGAGTCACCAGGCCTCAAACACAGTCACTGGTCAACACAGTCAGCCGCACTGTCCTCGCGCGGCCGCGACCTTCCGGCCCGCACGCCGCCTCACCTTCTCCGGAAACACGCACGGCCGCTCGTGACCTAGTCCGGAAGCTCGTCCAGGAGGGTCGAATCGGCGCCCGCGTTCTTGAGTTCGTCCCGGACGACCGCGTAGGACAACCCCTGTGAGTAGCCCTTGCGGGCCAGCATGCCCAGCAACCGGCGGGTTGCGGTCTGCTCGTCGAGACTTGTCATCGAGCGGAGCCGCTTGCGCACCAGTTCACGCGCTCGCTGTTCCTCCGATTCGCGGTCGATCTCCCCCGCCGCTTGCGCGGCGACCGCGCTGTCCACTCCCTTACGTTTGAGTTCGGCGACCAGGGCGCTTCGGGCCAGACCCTGGTAGACGTGACGAGAGCGCACCCACTGTTCCGCGAATGCCGCGTCGTCGATCAGTTTCGCGTTGTCCAGCTTGCCCAACAGGGTTTCGCGAAGCTCCTCGTCGAATCCCTTGCGGCGCAACGCCTGGCGAAGTTCTTCCGTGGTACGCGGGCGAGCGGCCAGGAGATCGAAGCAGATCTCTTTGGCCTTCTTCCATGCCTCCTCGGAAGAAAGCTCCTTCGGATCACCTTTCGCCATGGTTCCTTACCGCCAAAACCCCATCCTCGATCAGGCCGGACCCACCCGGCACCTCGTCCTCGCCCGAACCGGGACCTTCACGCCGCGACCGCGCTTCGGCAGGGCGACAACAGCTCAGTCGACCACCGGGGGGCCGCCGAGGTAAGGGCGAGCGCCTCCCCACCAGCACACACTCACCCCGCCTACCCCTCGGCCCCTGCTTCGCTCTGGCCCCTGCCTCGCCCTGGACTCGGTCGCGTCGTTTCCCTGCCGGGCCCCGGGCTCCGATCAGAAGTCGACCGGCGCGGGCGTGGCCTCTTCGGCGTCCACCTGCGCACCGATACCGAGCTTCTCCTTGATCCGCTTCTCGATCTCGTTGGCGATATCGGGATTGTCACGCAGGAACTTCCGCGCGTTCTCCTTGCCCTGGCCGAGCTGATCGCCCTCGTAGGTGTACCAGGCACCGGACTTGCGCAGGATGCCCTGGTCCACCCCCATGTCGATGAGCGAACCCTCCCGGGACACGCCCTGGCCGTAGAGCATGTCGAACTCGGCCTGCTTGAACGGCGGCGCGACCTTGTTCTTCACCACCTTGACCCGGGTGCGGTTGCCGACCGCCTCGCCACTGTCCTTCAGCGTTTCGATCCGCCGGATATCCAACCGGACCGAGGCGTAGAACTTGAGCGCCTTGCCACCGGTCGTCGTCTCCGGGCTGCCGAACATCACGCCGACCTTCTCGCGCAGCTGGTTGATGAAGATCGCGGTGGTGCCGGAGTTGCTGAGCGCACCGGTGATCTTGCGCAGCGCCTGGCTCATCAGCCGGGCCTGCAGACCCACGTGCGAGTCGCCCATCTCTCCTTCGATCTCGGCGCGGGGCACGAGCGCGGCCACCGAGTCGATCACCAGGATGTCCAGCGCCCCGGAGCGGATCAGCATGTCCGCGATCTCCAGCGCCTGCTCACCGGTGTCCGGCTGGGAGACCAGCAGCGCGTCGGTGTCCACACCGATCGCCTTGGCGTACTCCGGGTCGAGCGCGTGCTCGGCGTCGATGAACGCCGCGATGCCGCCGGCCTTCTGCGCGTTGGCCACGGCATGCAGCGTGAGGGTGGTCTTACCGGAGGATTCCGGTCCGTAGATCTCCACGATCCGGCCCCGTGGCAGACCACCGATGCCGAGGGCGATGTCGAGGGCGATGGCACCGGTCGGGATGACCGCGATCGGGGTGCGCCCCTCGTCACCGAGGCGCATCACCGAGCCTTTGCCGTACTGCTTGTCGATCTGGGCCAGGGCAAGCTCGAGGGCCTTGTCCCGGTCGGGTGCTGCGGGCATGAAATCCACCTCGCTGGTCAGAGCCTGTTGGGCTGGTTACCGGTTTTGAGCTGTTGGCCCGACACTACGGGCGGGGTACGACAATTCCGGGGCCATGGCGACCGACCCGGGGATCGCCTCCGCAGCACACCATAGCCGAACACGTGTTCGAGGCAAGCAGTGACACACCCTTGGGGCAAGATTTTTCCGAGCAGGTCACCGCCGCTCGGCGGGCACGTCGAACTCCACACAGACCTCGCGCCAGATCTCCTTCGCCGGGATACCCGCCGACAGCGCCTGTTCGACGGTGCGCCCGCCCAACCCGCTCAGGACGTGGTCCTTGGCCAGCACCTCGGCCCGGACAGACCCGAACTCATCGGCCATCAACCTGCGGAAAACGGTGATACGCATCGGGAGACAACACTAGCGCCGCACCGCGCGCCCACCGCGAGTGGTGGCAGGCGATCGTCACCACCAGCGGTGAACGCACAGCGTGCGGCCGGCGCCCGCGAACGGCACCACGAGCCGCACGCGACACGCGCGCCGGGAGCCGCGGCGCGGACCATTCTTCGGACGGAGGGTTCGACCGCTTCGTCTTGACCAGGCATCTCACGGTTGCCGAACGGCCGCTGGGCATGCCGGACGCCAATCCTGACCGGCGGTCCCGACGTACCGTGGAAGCATGCTCGCCCAGGACGTGCCCACCTGGGGTTCCCTCGCGCTGACGCTGGCCTCCACGGCTGTGTTGTTGTCCGCCCTGGTGGTGGCTTTGCGCGCGCTGTGGAACCTCCGCAACAGGAAATAGCCGCGCCCCGGCTGAATGGCCCGCGGTAACGGCCAGCGGTGTGGTCGCCGATGCGTCGACCACGTGTGGCGGTCGGCGATGCGCGGAGAGTGCGAAGCCGTTGGTCGAACGCGTCGGGTGCACGGACTGCAATCCGCGTGACCTGTCCTCCGGCATCCGCCGCGCAGCGGTGTCGCGGGGGTGATGAGGCCTCCCGAAACGCCCGGGCGCGCGAAAATGTCGCTGGGCGGGGTCAAGATAGGGGACGTGAGCGATTCACTGGCGTTGTTCTCGCCGGCGACCCGGGACTGGTTCGCCGGGGCCTTCGCCGCGCCCACCGCCGCGCAGTCCGGTGCCTGGCGGGCGGCGCAGGCGGGAGAGCACGCGCTGGTGGTCGCCCCGACCGGATCCGGCAAGACCCTCGCGGCCTTCCTGTGGGCACTGGACCGGCTGGCCGTAGGGCCACCGCCACGTTCCGCGGCAAACCGCTGCCGGGTCCTCTACGTGTCGCCGTTGAAGGCGCTCGCCGTGGACGTCCAGCGCAACCTGCGCGCGCCGCTCGCCGGGATTTCGCAGGCTTCCCGCAGGCTGCGCCGCACGCCGCCGGAGATCACCGTCGGCATGCGCACCGGCGACACACCCGCGGCGGAACGGCGGTCCTTCGGCCGCACACCGCCGGACATCCTGGTCACCACGCCCGAGTCGTTGTTCCTCATCCTCACCTCGTCGGCGAGGGAATCCCTGCGCGGCGTGGAAACGGTGATCGTCGACGAGGTGCATGCCGTCGCCGGCACGAAACGCGGCGCGCATCTGGCACTGTCCCTGGAACGTCTCGACGCGCTGCTGCCCGAACCCGCGCAACGCATCGGGCTGTCCGCCACCGTCCGGCCGGTCGACGAGGTGAGCTCCTTCCTCGGCGGCGGACGGCCGGTGCGGGTCGTGCAGCCGGAACCGCTCAAGACGATCGAGGTGCGGGTCGAGGTTCCGGTCGAGGACATGGGAAACCTGGACGCGCCGCAGCCCACGCCGGAACCGGCGGCCGATCCGCCGTCCCTGGACGGGATCGGCACCCAGGAGGAGATCGCCGGAGCGGCCGCGCGACGGCCGTCGATCTGGCCCGCGGTCGAGCAGCGGGTGCTCGAGCTGATCCGGGAACACCGCTCGACGATCGTGTTCGCGAACTCGCGGCGGCTGACCGAGCGGCTCACCGCACGGCTCAACGAGCTGGCCGGCGAAGCGGCGGAACCGGAACCGGCGGTCGCCGGCCCTCCCCCGGGCCGGGCCGCCGGCGGGAAACCGCCGCCACGCAGGTTTCCCGCCGAGGCGATAGGCGAGTCCGGGCTCACCACCGGCGTGGTCGCCACGGTCGCCAAGGCGCACCACGGGTCGATGTCCCGGGAGCAGCGCACCCAGGTCGAGGAAGAGCTGAAAGCCGGGCTCCTGCCGTGCGTGGTGGCCACCTCTTCGCTCGAACTCGGCATCGACATGGGCGCGGTGGACCTCGTCGTGCAGATCGAGGCGCCGCCGACGGTGGCCTCGGGACTGCAACGGGTGGGCCGGGCCGGGCACCACGTGGGCGCGGTGTCCACCGGGGTGATGTTCCCGAAGTTCCGGGGTGATCTCGTGTCCTGCGCGGTGGTGGCCGAGCGGATGACCGGCGGCGCGATCGAAGCGATCGGTTACCCGCGCAATCCGCTCGACGTTCTGGCTCAGCACATCGTCTCCATGGTCGCGGTCGAGCCGTGGACGGTCGGGGACCTGGCCGCCACGGTCCGCCGGGCCGCGCCCTTCGCCGCGCTTCCGGACGACGCGCTATTCGCCGTGCTCGACATGCTCGCGGGCCGGTACCCGAGCGAGGAGTTCGGGGAGCTGCGTCCCCGGATCACCTGGGACCGGGTGTCCGGCGAGCTTCGCGGCCGTCCTGGCGCCCAGCGGCTCGCCGTCACCTCCGGCGGCACGATCCCGGACCGCGGCCTGTTCACCGTGATGACCCCGGGTGACGACGGCAGGCCCGGTTCACGGGTCGGCGAGCTGGACGAGGAGATGGTCTACGAGTCGCGGGTCGGCGACACCATCCTGCTGGGCACCTCGTCGTGGCGGATCGTCGACATCACGCACGACAGGGTGATCGTGGTCCCCGCGCCGGGGGAGCCCGCCCGGATGCCGTTCTGGAAGGGCGACGCACCGGGGCGCCCGCTCGAACTGGGCAGGGCGCTGGGCGCGTTCGTCCGCGAACTGTCCACTTCGGACGAGACGGGCGCGCGTGCCCGCGCGGACGCGGCCGGGCTCGACGAACGTGCCCGCGACAACCTGCTGGCGTATCTCGCGGAACAGCGGGAAGCCACGCGGCACATCCCCAACGACCGCACGGTGCTCCTGGAGCGGTTCCGCGACGAGTTGGGGGACTGGCGGGTCGTCCTCCATTCACCGTTCGGCGCTCAGGTCAACGCGCCGTGGGCGCTGGCGATCGCCGCGCGGCTGCGTGCGAACCGCGGTGTGGACGCGCAGGTCATGCACTCCGACGACGGGATCGTGCTCCGGCTGCCCGACGCCGTGGACGACGAGGGCGCCGAGGTGAAGATCGGCGCCGATGACGTGCTACTCGACCCGGAAGAGGTCGAGCAGCTCATCGTCGCCGAGGTCAGCGGCTCAGCGCTGTTCGCGGCCCGCTTCCGGGAGTGCGCTGCGCGGTCCCTGCTCCTGCCGCGCAGGGACCCACGCCGGCGCACCCCGCTGTGGCAGCAGCGTCAGCGCGCGTCGCAACTGCTCGCCGTAGCGGCGAAGTACGAGCGGTTTCCGGTCGTCCTGGAGGCGATGCGGGAATGCCTCCAGGACGTCTACGACGTGGGCGGCCTGCGGGAGCTGATGGCCGTCGTGCGGTCCCGGCGGGTTCGGGTGGTGGAGGTGGAGACGCCGTCGGCCTCACCGTTCGCGCGCAGCCTGATGTTCGGCTACGTCGGGATGTTCCTCTACGAGACGGACGCACCACTCGCGGAGCGCCGGGTGGCGGTGCTGTCGCTGGATTCGGCGTTGCTGGCCGAACTGCTGGGGACCGAGGCGATCCGGGAACTGCTCGACGCCGAGGTCGTCGCGGAGATAGCACGCTCGCTGCAGCGACTGGACCCGGACCGGCAGGCCCGCGGGGTCGAGGACACCGCCGATCTCGTCCGGTTCCTCGGTGACCTTTCCGACGCCGACGCCGCGGCGCGGGGGATCCGCCCGGAATGGTTGTCGGAGCTGGTTTCCGCCCGCCGGGTGATCCGGGTCCGCATCGCGGGCGAGGAGCGCTCGATCGCGATCGAGGACGCCGGACGGGTCCGGGACGCGCTCGGGGTCGCACTGCCGGTCGGCGTCCCGGAGGCCTTCACCGAACCCGTCGCCGATCCGCTCGGCGATCTGCTGGCCCGGTACGCGCGTACGCACGGTCCCTTCCCGGCACGGCAGCCGGCCGAGCGGTTCGGCCTCGGCGCGGCCGTGGTCGGCGGCGTCCTGGACAGGCTCACCGCCGAGGGCCGGCTGGTACGCGGCGAGCTGAGTCCGGTCGGGCATACCGCCGCACCCGCCGGGGCCACCGAGTACTGCGACGCGACGGTCCTGCGCCGGCTGCGGCGGGCGTCGCTGGCCCGGCTGCGGGCCGATGTCGAACCCGTCGAACCGGCGGCGCTGGGCCGGTTCCTGCCGTCGTGGCACGGAATCGGGGCCCGCATTCGGGCAGCACCCACGGTGGACGACGTGCTCTCGGTCGTCGAGCAACTGGCGGGTGCGCCACTGCCCGCCAGTGCGGTGGAGTCGCTGATCCTGCCCAGCAGGCTGCCCGGGTACTACCCCGCACTGCTGGACGAGCTCACCACGGCCGGCGAGGTCACCTGGGCGGGATGCGGCACCCTGGCCGGGGGTGACGGCTGGCTGGCGCTGGCGCCCGCGGACGTCGCGGACCTGCTGCTGCCCGACGTCGACGAACAGGTGCCGGAGGGGCCCCTGCACACGGCGATCGTGTCCACTTTGGACACCGGCGCGCTGTTCTTCCGACAGCTCGTCGATCGTGTCTCGGTGCTGGTCGACCAGGCGCCGAACGACGCCGACGTGGTGGCCGCGTTGTGGGATCTCGTGTGGGCGGGTCAGGTCACCGGTGACACGCTGGGGCCGGTGCGGGCGCTGGTTTCCGGCCGGGGTGCGGCACACAAGCCGCGCCGGTCCACGCCGCGGGGCCGGTACGCGCGGATGCGGGCCGGACGCCCGGCGATGCCCTCCCGCACCGGGCCTCCAACTGTCGCGGGCCGGTGGGCGCTGACACCGCCACGCGAGGCGGACCCGACCCGGCGCACCCACGCCCGCACCGAGGCGTTCCTGGAACGGCACGGCGTGCTGACCCGGGGAGCCCTGGAGACCGAACGGGTCACCGGTGGTTTCTCGGGGATCTACAAGGTACTTCGCCTGATGGAGGGTTCCGGCCAGGTGATCCGCGGCTATGTCGTCGAGGGTCTGGGTGCGGCGCAGTTCGCCGCGCGTGGCGCGGTCGACCGGTTGCGTGCGCTGTCGGACACCAGCGGTGGACGCCGGAAGCAGGACGCGATCGTCCTCGCGGCGACCGATCCCGCCCAGCCCTACGGCGCCGCGCTGCCCTGGCCGGCCCCGGTCGGCGAGACCAAGCATCGCCCGGCACGCAAAGCGGGCGCGCTCGTCGTGCTCGTGGACGGCGTTCCCGCGCTCTACGTCGAACGCGGCGGGCGCTCGCTGCTGTCGTTCACCGAGGAGGAGGAGACGCTGCGCGCGGCGGCCGGGACGTTGTCCCGGGCGGTCCGGGACGGATGGCTCGGTCAGCTCGCCGTCGAGCGAGCCGACGGCGAACACGCGCTGACCTCAGCTCTCGCCGGCATCCTGCGCGAAGCCGGCTTCCGCGCTACCCCGAAGGGGTTACGCCTGCGGGCGTGAAGGCACCGCGAGCGACCCAGGAGGACGAGGAAACCCGAGCAGGAAGGAGAGGGGATGGTGACCACAGCATCGTGATGCCGCGGCGACCACGGGATCGCGATGCCGCGTGAAAAGGTCGGACCGCTGCCGGACGGTGGCGCTCACTGGGGTCGCCGTCATTCCGTCGGGCCATTCCACCGGGCCGTAGACTCTTCGCTCGGACGAGAGGATATGGATCATGGCCTTGCGGGAACTGCGGTACTTCGGTGCACCCGTGTTGAAAACGGTCTGCGAACCGGTAACCCGCTTCGACAAGGCCCTCGAATCATTGGTGACCGACCTGCTCGACACCGTGAAGCCCGCCGGCCGGGCCGGGCTGGCGGCACCGCAGATCGGGTATGAACTCCGCGTGTTCAGCTACGACGTCGACGGCCAGTTCGGCTATGTCATCAACCCGGAGATCGTGGACGTGTCCGCAGCCACGCACGAAATCGACGAGGGCTGTCTGTCGGTGCCGGGACTGTCATTCCCCGTCGCGCGCGCCGAGCACGCGGTGGTGCGTGGCGTCGATCTCCGCAACGAACCCGTTGTGGTGGAAGGAAAAGACGTGATGGCCCAGTGCCTTCAGCATGAGACCGACCACCTCAACGGAATGCTTTACCTCGACCGGCTGAGCAAGGACCGCAGGCGCCAGGCCCTGCGCGAGATGCGCGGCCGGGCCTGGTTTTCCACCAACGGCTAAAGGTGTCCCAGTTCGCGCGACGCTGGTTTCCCCGGAATATCGATCCGCACCAGGCCTTCTTCTTCCGGCCGCTGCGGGTCGAGCCCGGCGCGCAGGGCGGTCCGGAAGATCTCGTCGCGTCCCGGCAGCGACACCGCCATCAGTTTTTCGAGGCCGCGTGCCGTGGCCAGGACGGCCAGCCTGGCCATCAGCGCGGTGCCGACCCCCTTGCGCTGCCACGAGTCCTCGACCAACAGCGAGACCTCCGCGATCTCGCCGGTCGCCCCGAGGATGAGCTGGCCGAGCCCGATGACGTCCTGGCCGCAGACGGCGAGCACGCTGAGCCCGCGCGGCGGAACGAGCAAGCGGTGCAGCCAGCGGCGGGGCATGCTGCGCACCCCGGTCTGGTAGCGCCGGAAAAGGGTCGCGTTGGAGCAGCGGCCGTGAAGCGCGAGGATCCCGTCCGCATCCGCCGGCTGCCCCGGCCGCAGCACGATCGCGGCCCCGTCGGCGCAGGTCACCACATTCGGGCCGGCCACGTTCGCCCGCGCCGTGGCCAGCAGGTCGATCAGGGCCTCGGCCCGGGCCAGCTCGAGCTGCACGAACGGCGCCCAGTGACGGCGCGCGACCACCGCCCGGTCGGCGTCCACGGCCAGGACCGCCCGGTGCCCGCCCTCGTTCCGCCCGGCGTTCGCCTCGGCCCGGGGAACGACCGTCACCAGGTCCGCGGCCAGCACCTCCCGCAGCACGTCGGTGAACCGCGACGGATCCTGCACCGCACGCTTCGCCGCGGAGAGCGTGGCCGCGGAAGCGTCGACCAGCTCACGGACGTCGGCGTCGGTGATCCCGGAGCATTCGCAGCCCTCGTCCTGGATGGCCTTGATCAGCTGGTCCTTCGTGAGCCCGGCGGCCGGGCGGATCACGACCTCGTCCAGGACACCGCCGGGCACCGGCAGCACGGCCAGCCCCAGGATGTTGCACTCGAGGTCGGCCATCCGGATCGCGATCCTGGCCAGCATCCCGGGGCGGTCGTCCATCCGGATCCGCAGGCGCCAGGTGGCCGCGGACGTCTCGTTGGGCAGGATTGCGGGCCAGGTTTCCGCGGCGGCGGGAGCCTGTGTCCGTGGCGCAGGGCGAATCTCCATTAGGTAACGATCCCGCGCTCGTGTTGCCAGACAAGGACGCACGTGTTTCGCGCGTGTCAGCGTTCCGACCTCCGACGCAACCCCGGCGAAACAACCTGAACAGTGGTCAACAAATTGTCAATGGTCGCCTCAGCCCGGCGAGAGCAGGAACTCGTTCCCCTCGGGGTCGGCGAACCGGCCCGCGGCGACCCGCGCGCCCAGCTCACGCAGGCCCTCCGGTGCCGCGCCGGCGATCTCCAACCGCAGGCGGTTCGGCAGCCGTCGGGGCTCGTCGGTGCGCAGGAACTCACACCAGGGCCCCCGCCCGTTCGGCGCGCGCAGCCCGACGATCACGCTCTCCCGCGCGCCGATCCGCCAGCCCGAGGCACTCGCCCAGAAGGTGGCCAGGGCCGGCGGATCGAGCGCGTCCACGACGACCGCCGCGATCGCCTCGGTGGTGGTGTAGCCCGGCCGTGGTTCGAGCACACAGAACTCGTTGCCCTCCGGGTCGATCATGACCTCCCAGGGCACCGCGCCCTGCCCGATGTCCCACGGCCGGGCGCCAAGACCGACCGCGCCATCGATCCTGGCAGCCTGGTCCTCCGGCGAACGACTCGCCAGATCGAGGTGAATCCGGTTCTTCACCGCCCTGGCCTTGGGCTCCCGGACGGGTGCGAAGACCAGATCGATCTCGCACCCGTCCGTTGCCGGCGCCCGGACGACCGTGCGCCCACCGGCGTCCTCCTCGGCGAGGATTTCCCAGCGCAGCAGTTCCGCCCAGAATGCGGCCAGCGGCGCCGGGCGCACCGCGTCGATCACCAGGTTCCTTATCGTCGCCATTCCCGGAGACCGTAACGGAACGCTGTGGTGCCTGCCATGCGATTTCGATCCGGCAGCGCTTCCCCTCGTGCCGTGTTCATCGCGTGGCCAGTCGCAGCAGCGCCCACAGCTGCGCGGTGGCATCGGGATCGCCATCCCAGGTGACCGCGTGGTGCCCGACTCGTCCCCACAGCCACAGATACAGCGCCGTGGGTGAGCCTGAGACCGTGCTGTCGGCCAGGTCGGCTTCGGCGGCCGAGCACTGCCAGGCCACCGTCTCCTCCGGGCCGGCCCTGGCGATCCAGGTGTGTCCGGCAGTCCGCACGGCCACCGATCCGCGGGTGGTCCCGGACAGTCCGAGCATCGGCAGCCGCCGGCCGAACCACAGCGACAACACCTCGTCCACTCCGTCGATCGCGATGTCCTCGGCGATATCGCCGACATCGGCACCGGAAGCGCTCTGCACGTCGGTGCGGTGGATCGTGGTCTCGTGCGCCATCCTGCGACACCAGAACCGGTAGGTCCGATCGGCCGGCCACCACCCCGCCGCATACTCGTCGGGAGAATGCGCCGTCAGCACACCGAGCAACTCCGCCAATCCCGCCCGCAGATAATCCTCGACCGGTTCTCCCGGCAAGGGTTCGCTCTGCCAGCTCCGTGGCCGGCTCCCTTCGGTGACCCACAGCCTGGCGACCCGGTAGCTGCCACCGACATGCCGGACGACCTCGCCGAGCGTGAATCCGGGACAGGCAGGGACCGGTGTGTCCGCGGGCGCCGCGCGCGCCGCTTCGATCAGCATCTCCGCTTCGCTGCCCAGCGTTTCCAGGAAACGGCCGTGGTCGATCAAAGCCTGACCGCACATCATCGGCTCGGCTCACCAGGTTTGTCGGGATCGGTGCGCTCGACCGCACGCCCTCCGCACTCGGACCCCGTGCTCATGACGCACCCGACACGCGGCGGCGGGCTGGCGCCTCGGATCGCCGCTGGTCCGGAACGAGCCCACTCGCCCGGCCACCGTGCACGACCCGGTCGGCGATCTCGATGAACTGTCCGGCCTGCCGGAGCAGATCGTCCGCCGCCCTGGCGGTCATCCGGCGCGTGATGCCGGCCTGCGCCGCGGCCTGAGTCGCCGAGTTCGCCGCGAAGAAGACCGCCCATTCGCCCAGCTCCGGCGCCGTGGCCTCGAGCAACACCCAGACGCTGGCCGGGCGCGCCCGTCCCCGATGCGGCCTGCCTCGCGCGGCGAGCACCGCGGCCGCGGCACGCAGAGCGGCCAGGTAGGAGGCGATGAACCTCGGTGCGGGATCGGTGGCGTGCCCGGCTTCGGCGAGCCCCCGCCGGGACTCACCGAGCAGGCTCACCGCGGCGGGCGCCACCGGTGGCGACACCGGAAGTGGCAGCGCCGACTGCGGGAAGCCGGCCTGGGATGCAACGACAACGGACATTGCGCCTCCCTGGGTGAAGGGTCTATGGCGGTGTCCCGGCGCCGAAACGCTTCCCCCGTTCCCGCGCCGGGACACCTGACCGGCGAGCGCTCACCGGATGTCGAACCTCTGTTCGAGCACCTCCCAGCCTAGCTTCGAACAGGTGTTCGTTCAAGTCCTGAATCCGGTTGATCTCGCACGACTTCGCCGCCGACGAAGCCGTGCGCGAGCGCGGGGGACGTGGGAAAACCACCCGACCGCAGGCATTCGTGCGCCGCCGCACACCGCCCGACCATGGGCATCTCCCTCGTCCGGGTGCTCTCGGCAGCGGGCGCGAACCGCCCTCTCAAGGCGGGCGAACACCACCGCGTGAGCCAACCAGGGATATGCCGTCGCTCTTGGTGGCGGTCCGTGATCTCATATCGGGTATGAGCAGCCTCGACCACCCAGCGGTCGCCAAGGTCGCCGCCGCACTGGCCGAAGCCGGCCAGCACCGCGCCGCGGAAGGGATCCGGATCCTGCCCGCCGAGGCGCGCACGGCCGCGCAGGCCGCCGAAGCACTCGGCGTTCCCGTCGGCGCGATCGCCAACAGCCTGGTATTCCGTGCCGTCTGCGGCGAGCGGAGCACTCCCGTGCTCGCCCTGACCTCGGGCGCGCACCGGGCCGACACCGATGTGATCGCCGCACTCACCGGCGCGACCGTCGTCGAGAAGGCCGACCCGGAGTTCGTCAAGCGGCACACCGGCCAGGTCATCGGCGGGGTGGCGCCGGTCGGACACCCGGAACCGCTCACCACCTTCGTGGACACCGAACTCGAACGTCACGAAATCATCTGGGCCGCCGCCGGGCATGCCAAGTCGGTGTTCCCCACCACCTTCGCCGATCTGGTCGCGGTGACCGGCGGACGCGCGGCGGAGCTGGGGTCATGACCGCCGTGTCTCCCCGTCCCCCCAGCGCCGTCCAGTTCGTCCGACTCTCCCCCGACGAGTTCCGCATCCGGCTGCGCGACGCGCTCGCCATCTACGTGGAGGCGATGCGGTACCCGCCGGGCACCGCCGAACAGCGCGCTCCGATGTGGCTGACCCACGCACTGCGGGAGGGCTGGCGGTGCATCGCGGCGCTCGACCCGGACGGCACCCTGCTCGGCATCGCCTACGGCTACCGGGGCAGCCCCGGGCAGTGGTGGCACGAGCAGGTACGGCGCGGC
>DASSAD010000009.1:0-2463 GCA_035685725.1 Amycolatopsis sp.
AGTCATGCCTCGGCCCGCGCCCATGGCGCGAGATACGGGCAGTGGCTCGGAGCGCGAATGGGCCGGTTGTTCAGGCCGGTCGTCGCCGTGCTGATCGTGTGGAGCGTGGCGGTGGTCGCGATGCTGGCCTTCGGAGCCGGACTGGAGACCGTACGGGCGCTGGTCAAACTGGTGGTGTCCCCGCTGTGGTTCCTGCTGGTGTTCGCGGTGCTGACGGCGGCGACCCCGCTGGCCGCCAGGCTGCACCCGGTCTGGCCGCTCCTGGCCGTCGCGCTCGCCGACGTGGTCCGGTACGGCCTCGGCGGACCCGCCGGGCTGGGCTGGATCAACGTGGTGGCCGGGTGGCTGGTGCCGTACTGTCTGGGCGCGGCCTGGGCTCGCGGCGACCTGCGGAGCCGTGCGACCGGGTGGGCCTTGTTGATCGGCGGCGTGGCCGCCGTCACCGGACTCGTCGTATGGGCGGGCTACCCGGCGGCGATGGTCGGTGTGCCGGGCGCCGCCGTCTCGAACCTCGATCCGCCCACTCTCGCGGTCGTCGCGTTCGGGCTCGCCCAGTGCGGGGCGGTCCTGCTGCTCCTCGGCCCACTGCGCCGGGCGCTAAGGCGGCCCGCCACCTGGGCGGTGGTGGCGTTGGTCAACCTCTACGCGATGACGATCTTCCTGTGGCACCAGACCGCGATGATCGCGGTCACCGCGATCGGCCTGCTCGCCGGGCCGCTGCCCGGGCTGCACACCGTCCCCGACGGTGGGGGCTGGGTGCTCGCCAGGCTGGCCTGGCTGCTCGCGTTCGCGCTGGCGCTCCTGGTCTGTCTGGCCGCGTTCCGCGTCCACGAGCAGCGATAGCCCGGCGAGCGCGACCATGCCGGTACGGAGCACTCGCCCCGCGAGTCACCTGTTGCGCGGGGTGCCTGACGTGTCTACGGGGGTCCGGAACTTGAGGACACTCAACCGTTCCCACGGGCGTGCACACGGGCGCCGCGTGACGGGCCCGCCGTGGCGCCGGCGTCCAGACCTTCGAACAACGCCGCGGCCCGCGCGGCGGTGTCCGAGGCCCAGCGGCCGGTGCCGAGCAGCCCCAGGACCAGGATGCCGACGCCGAGCCCGACCACCAGCCACCACACGTCGTGCTCCGCGCCGGTGAACGCCGTCCCGCCGCGGGACGCGGCCGATCCTACGATCGTCCCGGCGATCGCGACCCCCAGGGTGGTGCCGGTCTGCCGGCCGGCGGAGGCCACCGAGGCGGCCACCCCGGCCATCGAGGCGGGCATTCCGGATATCGCCGAGTCGGTGATCGGCGGGTTGACGGTGCCCTGTGCGACGCCGAACAGCAGATACATCGCGAGCACTACCGGCAGCGGGGTGGCCGGTCCGAGCCAGATCGACACGCCGCCGCCCAGCGCCAGCGCGGCCCCGGAGACCACCAGCGGCAGCCGCGGACCGCGCGTGCCGACGAGCCGGCCGGTGAGCGGGGCGAGCACCACGATCAGTGCCCCGACCGGAAGTAGGCACAGCCCGGCCGTCAGCGCCGACATGCCGCGCACGTTCTGCAGGTACAGGGTGGTCACGAACAGAAACGCGCCGAACCCGCACAAGGCGAAGAGCGCCGTCAGGATCGCCGAGGTGAACGGCACGCTGCGGAACAGACGCAGCTCCAGCAGCGGGTCGGCACGGCGTGGTTCGTAGCCGAGGACGCCCAGCACGCCGAGCACGGCGACGGCGAGCAGGCCGAGGGTGACCGGCGAGGTCCAGCCCGCCCCGCCGGACTCGATGATCGGGTAGACGACGCCGCCCAGCACCAGGACCACCAGGGTCTGGCCCACCGGGTCGAACCGGCGCGCCCGGGCGGCACGGGACTCCGGCACGAACAGCGCGGTGCACACGATCGCGGCGGCCACGATCGGCACGTTGATCAAGAAGATAGAGCGCCAGCCGAAACCGTCGACCAGGGCGCCGCCGAGGATCGGACCCAACCCCAGTGACAGGCCGGACGTCGCGCCGAACACGCCGATGGCCCTGGCCCGCTCGGCCCGGTCGGGGAACGTGGTGGCGATGATCGCCATCGCCACCGGATTGAGCATCGTGCCGCCGACGGCCTGCAGAACACGCGCCGCGATCAGCCAACCGATGCCCGGCGCCAGGCTGCACAACAGCGAGCCCAGCCCGAAGGCGGCGAGGCCGATCTGGAAGATCCGCCGACGGCCGACCCGGTCGGCGGTGGACCCGGCCAGCAACAGGAGGCAGGCCAGCACCAGGGTGTACGCGTCGACCGTCCACTGCAGGCCGGACACCGAAGCGTGCAGGTCGAGACGGATCGCCGGCAGCGCGACGTTGACGATGGAGATGTCCATCACCACGACCACCATGCTGGCGCAGCAGATCGCGAGCACCAGGAATCGGCGGCGTTGGCTGAGTTCGGGCATGCGGGGTCCAATCGGCGGGCTGTTGAGGATCGTCAGTGAAGGT
>DASSAD010000010.1:0-11647 GCA_035685725.1 Amycolatopsis sp.
CCCCGTCCTGGGCGCCCGGCCACTACGCCGCACCATCCAACGCGAAATCGAGGACCAACTCTCCGAAAAAATCCTCTTCGGCGAGGTCGAAGCCGGCCAGATCATCATCGTCGACGTCGAAGGCTGGAGCGGAAACCCCGAAGACCGCGGGGAAAACGCCGAGCTGACCTTCCGCGGCGTGGCCCGTGCGCCCGAAGTGTCCCCGGCCTGAATTCCCATGATCGACGAAAGGGACCCCGGCGCGCAGCGCCGGGGTCCCTTTCGTCGCACCGGGGAGTTCCGAGCTGGTCGGACCATTCGGACCATTGACTTGTGACTTCAAAAACATATAGTTAAAAAGTCGCACTACTCAGCACTACTCACCGCAGACGCTGGAGGTGTCTGGATTGAGTCTTCTCAAGGAGACCTACGAATCCCTCAACCTGGAGCCCAAGCCCATCCGCCCGCACATCCTGGCCGCCGCCACCGTCGGGTTCGGCGAGGACTACTACGCCGCTCGGCGGGAAACGATCAACCTGTCCGGGTTCGTGCAGCTGAACAAGTGGCCGATGCCCGGATTCGAGCACCGGGTCGACGCGAAGGGGCACGCCGAGTTCGACACCGAGCTGATCTCCGCGCCGGAGGTCGGGATCAAGGGCTTCAGCTACGAGCTCAACGACCGCATCCAGGTGCTGTCCAACCCGTTCCTGCCCAACACCGGACACGTGCGGCAGATCGTGCCGGGCAAGAACTTCCCCGCGGAGTTCTACATCCGCCGCTTCGGCATCCTGGAGTCCAGCACGCTGCGCATGGTGCACCGCAACGTGATCGACATCTACGCGGTGATCGACAACGTCCCGCCGTTCAAGAAGCCGTTGACCGGCCCCTACCTCGGCACCCCGCGCGGCGACGGCCCGTTCGACGTCGTGGCGGCGCCCAACGTCGGCCGTGGCACCCGGTTGCCCGAGGCGTGGTATCCGGCCACCGAGGAGAACGAGCCGGTCGGCATCACGCCGGCCATGTTCTTCCTGCCCAGCGCCGGGCCGTGCATGTCGATGCTGGTCGACCCCTCCATGATCATGCAGGTCTCGCTGGAGGGCCAGGCCGTCGTCGAGGTCGGCGGCAAGACGGTCCGGATCGATCTCGCCGGCGACTACAAGAACGCCGCCGGCACCGAGATCCTGTTGTTCGGCCCGGAAAAGCACGACGAAGGCGCCGGGGTGCTGGCCCAGATCTCGCGGGTCGCCGTGACCGGCCAGTGCGCCGAACTCGGCGGCCGGGTGATGCTGCGGGTGAGCTGGCCGCGTCCGTCCGGCGGCACGCTGGGCGAGGGCGGCGAGGACAGCCTCGCCCGGGTGCGCTATCCGAGCGAGTTGCACGTCGATACCGTCTTCGAGCTGGTCACCCCGGAGGCGACGCTCTACGCCACCAACCCGGTGCACGTCTTCGGCAAGCTGAACGACATGGAGGCCAGCGGCACCGAGCTGCACATGAACGGCACCGACACCGCGCTGGTCACGACGAAGGACGAAGTCAAGGCCAGGCTGACCGGTCTGAACCTGGTCATGCGCGACACGCTGGTCGGCGAGCACGCCGCCGTCAACGTCTGACCACTCCGCCGTCGGTGGCCCGTGCTCTTGACGTGGGTCGCCGACGGCGGTTTCCTTAATTATCAATAGTGATCGCCTGTTCCGGCCGGAGGCACGCGTGGACCAGCGGCTACTGCTCATGCATCAGGTGATGCTCGCCGACCGGCCGCGGATGCGCGCCTACGATCAGGCGTTGCGCGAAACGGTCGAACCCGGGTCCATTGTGGTCGACGTGGGGGCCGGAACCCTCGCACTGTCGCTTTTGGCCCTGCGGCACGGCGCCGGGCACGTCTACGCGATCGAAGCCGATCCGGAGATGGCGGCCATCGCCGAACGCATCATCGCCACCAACGATGTCAAGGACAGGGTGAGCCTGATCCAGGGCGACGCCCGGGTGGTGCGGCTCCCGGTCAAGGCCGACGTAGTGGTCTCGGAGATGATGGGCAACCTCGGGCCCGAGGAGGACATGGCGCGCGTGCTGGACGCCGCGGCGCGCCGGAACCTGCGGCCGGGCGGCCGGATCGTTCCCCGGCGCCTGACCACCTCGCTCGCCCCGATCCGGTTCGACGGTGAAGGCTGGGGCATCTGGGGCCGCGACTTCCACGGCTACCGGCTCGATGCCGTGCAGGACAGCGCCGAACCACGCGCCCAGCTGCACTTCTTCCAGCGGGATCCGGTGCTGCTCGGCGAGCCGGTGCCGCTGCCGGAGGGCCGCGACCGGACCCGGCCCCTGCGGCTGGAGCTGACCAGGCCCGGCGAACTCCACGCGATTCTCGGCTTTTTCACCGCCGAGCTGGCCGACGATGTCGTGCTGTCCAACTTCCCGTCCTATCCCGGGTGCAACTGGGCGGTGTGGATCTGGCCGCTGCGTCACACGGAGGTGGCCGCGGGCGATGCCGTGCGGGTGTCGGTGCACGCCCCGGCCGGCTCGGCGCGGGCGCGCGTCGCCACCGAGTGGGAACTGGACTGCGCCATCATCCGGCAGCGGAGGCCCTGATGCCCTTCGCCGCCGGCACCGTCCGGGACATCCCGGTGCGGGCACTGAAACTGTGCGGGCTGACCTGGTCCGGCCAGTTCCTGTGGTTTTCCGACGGGGCGCTGGACCAGCTGGTCGCGATCGATCCGGTCACCGGTCAGCGGGCGCACCGGCTGCCCTGTAAGGGCGTGCGGACCGACCTGACCACCATGTCGGGTCTGCTCGTCCAGGTGAGCGGCGAAGACCGCCGGCTTCGGGTGGTGGAGCCCGCCACCGGCGCGACGGTGACCGAGGTGCCCAACCCGCGGCCCGGCGCCGCGCTGTCCGGGCTCGAGGCGGCACAGCACGGGATCTGGTTCGGCTACGAGGATCATCGCGTGGTCGAGCTGCGCAACCCGGACGGCCTCACCCTGCTCGACCGCATCCCGGTGCGGCGACGGCCCTCCGGCGTGACCGTCTCGGACAACTTCCTCGCCTACGCCGACAAGGGCGGCACCCTGTTCAAGGGCGGCACGATCAACCTGGTCGACCTGCAGGCGAGGCGGGAGGTCGCCTCCTACAGCGTGGCGGGCAATCCCACCGGGCTCACCTGGGACGGCAGCCGCATCTGGTACTGCGACTATTCGACCCTGCAACTGCGGGCGATCGAGTTGCCCGGGATCAGCACCGGCTGACCGCTCGCCCGATCAGTGCGGCCCGCGTTCGCGCGGGTGAACCTCCACCCTGTCCTGCAGATCGGCCTGCAGATCCGACGGCAGCACGGGTTCACGCAGCAGGGCCAGGTAACGATCGGCGACCGGTTGTCCCGCCGGGCGCGCCCCGAGCCAGGCCCGGACCAGTCGCGCCCCTTCGATATAGGTGACCGTGTACGCGCGCCACAGTGGGTCGGTCAGGAAGCTCATCATGTGCTCGGCACGGTCGGGCGGGAGCAGCAGCCAGCGCCGGAGGAAGGCGAGCACCTCGTCGGGGTCGGCGCCGCGGTCGTGCAGCAGGATGGCGGCATCCTGCCGCGCGGGCAGGAGCTGCGCGAACACCGCCAGCACCCGTTCGACGAGTTCGCCGTCCGAACGAATCCCTTCCGCGGAAAGGATTTCCGCGGTCCACGCACCCCAGCCCTCGCCCAGGATCGCGGCGACCGCGAGTTCCCCCGCGCCCTCCGCGATCAGGCACTGCGGGGTGTTGACCAGTGAGATGAGCTGTTCGTCGTGGCCGCGCTCGCGGACCAGTCCGGCTTCCTTCAGACAATGATCGGTGTGGTGGCCGGGATAGGACTCGTGGGTCACCATCGTCGGCAGCGCCGCGATCGCGCGGCCGGATTCCGCGTTGAGCGCGACCTTCGAACGGAAGTCGCCGAGATAGGTGTTGAAGGCGTTCCAGGGCCTGTCGCGGACCACTTCGTAGTCGACGCGCTCGGACGGCGGCAGCCCGAACAGGGACCGGGCGCGGGCGCGCAACTCGTCGGAGACCGCCCGCACGGCCCTGGCCAGCTTGTCCGGGGGGATCGCGTTGCGGTCGTAGAACGCCTCGAGCCGGGCGCCGAGGTCACCCGGTCCGGGCAGCAGTTCGGCCATCGTGTCGTGCAGGCAGGCATAGCGATCGGGGTCACCGAGCACGATGTGGACGTCGAAATAGTCCTGCACCTCGACGACGAAGGACCTCTCGCGCCCGGCGAGGCGATCCGCCGTGGCGGCCATCGCGGTGAGCTGCGCCGCCAGGAAACGCCGGCGGGACTCGTCCAGCTCCGCCTCGGCCAGTTCGGCACCGAGGCGGCGAGCCTGCGCGGCCAGCACCAGCGGGCTGACCGGCGGCTCGGCCGCCACCCGCGCGGAGATCGCCCGATCACCGAACCAGCAGTCGACGAAACCGTCGACATGCCTGCCCAGACGCAAACCCAGCACCAGATAGTCGCGGACGAGCGGAGCGAGCGTGCCGGTCCGATCGGCGCCGGGCTCAGACATCCGTGTCGAGCCAGAGGTTGGACAGGTCGAACCACCGGTCGATGGTCGGCATCGCGATCGCGTTGCGCACCCGCGCCCCGCGCAGGTGCGGGATGGTCGGCGAGTGCACCAGCACCGGGACGATCGCCACGTCCTTCATGAGCTGGAGATCGACCTCGTGCCAGGCGGCCTCGGCCCGCGCCGGGTCGGTCGCGGTCAGGGCCTGCTCGATGAGCCGGTCCACGGCGGGATTGCTGTAGCAGCCGTAGTTCCCGGTGCCGCGCACGTCGTTGGTCTGGAACATGGGCTGCAGAAAGGCGCGGCCGTTGTTGCCGAACCAGTCCGGAGTCCACGCCGGGGCCGAAAGATCCCAGTCGCCCGCCCGCGCGTGCGCGGGGTCCTGCAGGAACGGGTAGTAGTCGGCGTGCCCCATCCCGATCAGCCGGAGCACGATGCCCACCTTGGCCAGATCCTTCGCCAGCGACTCGGCCACCTCGGTGTTGGCGTCCATGTCCCGGTTGACCATGGTAAGCGTCAGGCCGTCGGCGTAGCCGGCCTCGGCGAGCAGCGCGCGAGCACGCCCGGGATCGCCACGGTCGCCCGGAGTGGCGTAGAGGTCGTGGTCCCGGTAGCCGTAGTTTCCCGGGGGGATCACCGAGTGCGCCGGCCACATCACCGTGCCCGCGCTCAGTTTGGTGAAGATGTCGACCATCGCGGCCTTGTCGACCGCGTAGGCGATGGCCTGGCGCACCTTCGGCTTGGCCATCGCGCCCCCGCTGTTCGGGCTGAGCATGTTGAACACGAGGTACGGGTTGAGCGCGTAGCCCAGGTTGTGGCCGGGATCGCTGAGATCGGACTCGTAGGGCTCGGTGACCGGGGAGGCCCAGGACAGATCGGCCGCGCCGGAGCGGATCCGGTGCCCGACCTGTTCCGGGGTCGCCGAGGGCTCCATCAGGATCTCGATCCCGTCGAGGTAGCGGTGCCGCACCGGATCGGACTCAGCGCGCCACACCGGGTTCGGTGCCATCCGCAGTTCCTTGCCGTGCACGTAGTGCGTGAGCCGGTACGGGCCGAGCGAACGGGTGTTGCGGCGGAATTCCGCGCTGTCCGGGATGAACGCGTCGTACTCGGCGGGCGCCGGCGAGGCGAAGAACATCGCGAGGATGTGGATGAAATCCAAGGCGGGCCGGACCAGCTCGAAGCGCAGTGTCCGCTCGTCGAGGGCGGACACCCCGGGAATGTCGTGGGAGTTCTGGTATTCCGCGAGATCGCGTGCGGTCGGCGGCGTCCGGGCCGACAGGGCGGTGGCGTAGTCGTCGCAGTATCGGGCCATTCCCTTGATGGTGCTGGTGTAGTAGTGGATGGCCCCGGCGCGCAGCACCGGGTTGCACATCCGCTTGAAGCCGCGCACGAAATCGTGCGCGGTCAGCTCGCGCGGGGGCGTGGTGTCCCAGCGGACGCCGGGCCGCAGGCGGATCGTGTAGGTGCGGTGATCGGCGCTGAGCCCACCGTTGTCCGTGGTGGGGATTTCGGTCGCCACGTCGGGCACCGGGACGACCTGCCGCCAGTCACGCAGATCCCGGACCGGCTCGTAGGTGAACAGCTGGCGCGTGCACAACCGCAGGACCTGCCCGGAGAGCATGTAGTACGAGCTTGCCGGGTCCACGTAGTCCATGCTCCCCGGACCGTAGAGCCGCAGGATTCCGCCGTGTCGCGGTTGATCGCTGGCCATCCGCCGATGCCCTCCTCAACGAGCGTGGATCACTTGCTGAAAACTAAGTAATCATAGCGGTGGGCTGCGACAATCTGCAGTCTTGCCGGAGAACGCTTACTACGGATAGCATGATCTCCGCCATCGCGGCGCGTTTCGACTCGCACAGTGCTCGTGCGGGAACGTCCTTCTCCGGGCAGGGGCCGATGAGCAATACCGTTCGTTCGCCGGCGACGGCTCCCGGCGCGCTGCCCCTGCTCGGCCACGGGCTGCGGATGAAAAGAAGTCCGGGGCCGTTCCTGCTGTCGCTGCAGTCCGGCGAGCCGGTCGTCGAGATCCGCCTGGGGCGAACGCCGATGTACGTGGTCAACGATCCCGGGCTGATCCGCGAGGTGCTGCGCGATCCCGTGACCTTCGACCGCGGGGGACCGGTCACCGAGCGGTTCCGGCTGATGTTCGGCAACGGGTTGGGGATCTCCGGAGGAGAGTTCCACCGTGGCCAGCGCGCGCTCATCCAGCCCGCGTTCGGGCACGACCGGATCATCGGATACGCCGAGCTGATGACCGGACTGGTCGCCGCGAAAACCGATTCGTGGCGCGACGGCCGGCGTCTGCGGATGGACAGAGAACTCGACGAACTGGCGCTGGCCGCCGTGACCACGGCGATCTTCGCCCCGGACACCACGCTCGACCGCGGGCGTTTCATGGCCGCGACCGCGGTCGTACTCGGCGGCCTGTACCGGCGGGTGACCGATGCGACCGGGCTGCTGAGCAGGCTGCCGACCCCGGCCAACCGCAGGTTTCGCGAGTCGGAGGACTACTTGCGCCGCAGTATCAACGCGGTCATCGGGGACTACCGGGCCACCGGGGTCGATCACGGGGACCTGCTGTCCCTGATGCTGTTCGCCGAGCGCGAGGACGGGTGCCCCGCCATGGACGACCGGCAACTGCACGACGAGGTGATGACCTTCTTCATCGCCGGCAGCAACACCATCGGCAACACCCTGGCCTGGGCGCTGCACGAGATCGCCGCCGATGCCGGCATCGAAGGGCGCCTGCACGACGAGGTCGACTCCGTGCTGGCCGGCCGTCCCGCCGAACACCGGGACCTCGACCGGCTCGGCTACACCCGGCGGATCCTCACCGAAACACTGCGCAAGTGGACCCAGGGCCTGTTCCTGAGCCGTACCACCACAAGGGAAACCGAACTCGGGGGATACCGGATCCCCGCCGGCGCCGCCGTGCTCTACAGCTTCCACGCGCTCAACCACAACCCCGCCATCCACGACGAACCCGAACGGTTCGACCCGGACCGCTGGCTGCCCGAGCGTGCGAAGGCCATCCCCAAGGGCGCCTTCATGCCCTTCGGCATGGGCGCGCACGGCTGCATCGGCGAGACGTTCTCCTGGGCGGAAATGGTCATCGCGCTGGCCACCATCGCCGCCCGGTGGCGGCTGGTGCCGGTGCCCGGACACCGGCCGCGTCCGGTGCCGGCCATGACCATGCCCGTCGATTCCCTGCCGATGACCGTCCACCGCCGCACCCCGGTCTGACCGACCGGGAGGAGCACCTCCGGCCGCGCGGTCGCCGATGCTCAGCCGATCGCCAGCCGGCCGATCCTGTTCGTCGCCAGTTCGCCGAACCAGATCGATCCGGGCTGGGTGCCCTGCAGGTCACACGGGGACGAGCCCGACGACGGTGTCCGCCACACCTTCGCCTGATGTGTCACCGGGTTGATCATGCCGAGCTGGTTGCCGAGCCCGAGCGCGATCGGGAAGGACAGCGTGAAGTACAGGTTCCCGTCGCTTCCCTGCGTGATCGGCCCAGGTTGCGGCAGCGGGGTGCCGATCGAACCGTGCGTCAGGTCACCCTCCACAGTGGTCAACACGCCCGCGGCACCGAACAAGGGGAACTCCTGGACCGCGCCGCTCGCCGGGTCGATGCGGGCGATCTTCATCCCGAGTGACTCGGTGACCCAGATCGAACCGTCGCGGGCGGTCCACACACCGACCGGGAACGACGACGGCGTCGGCAGCGGATACCGGGTGAACCGGTGGGTGTGGACATCGAGGGTGACCACTTCGTTCTGCTGGGGCACATCCATGACGATCGTGTTTCCCGGACCGGGCTTGATGATGCCGAACAGCCCCTGCACCTGGCCCAGCGACTCGCCCGGCACCGGGTACTCGGTGAACTCGTGGGTGGCCAGGTCGAATCGCCCGATCGCGTCGAGGCCGCCCAGGGTGAACCACATCGCCCCGTCCGTGCCCGCCACGACATCGTTCGACAGGGCAAGACCCCCATGCAGCGGCAGCCCCGCAACGGTGGTGTCGAACGCATCGCGCCACGGGAGCCGGTATTCCCGCATGCTCCCGTCGCCGGGATCGACCCGCAGCAACGCGTTTCCGGTCACCTCCGGCATCCACAGACCACCATCCGGGCCGACCGCCATGCCGCCGGGCACGGACAACGGCATCGGAGTGGGATATTCGGTGAACCGGCCGGTCGGCAGGTCGTACCGGGCGACCTGGCTGCTCAGGTACTGCTCGACCCACAGCGTGCCGGTCGCATCGAACTGGGTCTCACACACGCCGCCGATCGGCAGGGACGACGGCAGCGGCCCGTACTCGGCGAGCCCTGCGTCCGCGGAGACAGCCGATGCCGGCGCGGTGACCGCGAGCATACCCACCAGCATGCCCACCAGCACGGCCGCCGTCATCACCCCGGCGTTCATCAGGACACGACGCCACCTCATGGTTGAATTCCTTCCCGCGGGCTGATCGCGCGAGGTCCGCGCTCATGATGGGTCGATTTCGCCGAGCACCGCGTCCACGCGTTCGATCTCGGGACGCATGCCCAGCCGGTGGAAGATCTCCGAGGCCTGGTTCAGGTGGGCGGCCGCGTCGCGGGCGTTGGCCTCGCGTCCGATTTCGGGGCGCAGCAGGCACATTCCGATTCCTTCGAGTGCCAGGCCTTCGTCGTCGGGCTGGGTCACCTCGCGCGAAAGGCGAAGTGCGTCGCGGTAGAGCTCCAACGCGCGGCGTGGCTCATCGGTCGCCAGGAACAGCGCGGCGTAGTGATTGAGGGCCCACGCCTCATTGATGCGAACGCCAAGGTCACGGAACACCTCGACGGCTTTTCCCACATCGCGCAGCGCGCCCGGGTAGTCGCCCGTCGCGGCCCGGACGTCCCCGAGATAGGTCAGTGTATTGGCTTCGAAGAACCGTGAGTCGAGATCCTGGTGTATACGCAGGGCCTGTTCCAGATCTCGTGCCGCGGCCGCATGGTCGCCCCGCAAGGTGCGCACTTCCCCCAGCAGGGTCAGTGCGTGCGCCTGGCCGCGATCGTCGCCGAGTTCCCGGAACAGCTCGAACGCCTCCCCATGGTGGCGGGCCGCGTCCTCGTAGTCGCCGGTCATCCGCCGCACTTCGCCCAGGTCGAGCAGAACGTCCGCTTGGCCGGCGCGCTCGCCGAGGCCACGGTACCTGTGCAGGACTTCGTACAGATCCCGGGTCGCGCCCGGATAATCACCGGTCATCCACCGGATGTGTCCCAGCTCGCGCAGGACGTGGGCCTGGCCGCGATCGTCGCCCAGTTCCCGGAACAGTCTCAGCGCGTCCTGATGGTCGCGGGTGGCGCCCGGGTAGTCGCCGGTCATGCTCCGGACGCGCGCGAGGTCGGTCAGGGCGGCGGCCTGGCCGGGGCGATCGCCTAGCCGGACCGCGGCGGCCATTGCCCTGATGTGCAGCGAGATGGCCGCGGGCCAGGGCCCGTCGCGGCGCAACAAGGACGCGATGGCCCCGGTCAGCGCGATGATGTGGTTGTCAAGGCCACGCTGGGACACGTGTTCGAGGCAGGCTTCGAGGTTGGCTCGTTCGGCACGCAACCATGCGCGAGCATCATTCGGTTGCGTGAAATCGGGTGCGGAGGCCGGTGGGGGCTCAATGGGCGGCTGCCCGCGGAAAAGGGCGATCCGCGCGCCGGCTCGCGCCGCGGTTTGCCGGTAGTAGTTCAGCAAGCGCTCCACCGCGGTGTCACGCTGCCAGGGAGCGTCCCGCTCAGCCAAGGCACGTGCGTGGCGGCGGAGCAGGTCGTGCATGCGGTAGCGGCCGGCGGAGGGCTCAAGCAGCAGGTTGTGATCAACCAGATCCTCCAGAAGCCGCTCGGCGTCGGCCCAGTCGACGTCCAGCAGCGCGGCGGTGGCGTACGGGTCGGTCTCTGGTCCGGGAATCAGGCCCAGGAAACGGAAGAAAACCCGTTGTTCCTCGGTCAGGGCATGGTAGGACAGGTCGAAGACAGCGGCCAGGTCGCGGCCGGTGTCGGAGAATCCCGCGATGCCCGCGCCGCCGTCTCGGAGCTTTTCGACAAGTCTCGCCAGCGACCAGGCCGGGCGGTGACGGATCAGGGCGGCCGCGATGCGCAAAGCCAACGGCAGGCGGCCGCACAACGCCACGATCTCGTCGATCAGCCCACCGTCAGCACCGCCGTCAGCACCACCGTCAGCACCGCCTCGATCATGACCGTGATCATTACCGTGATCACCGCCGGCGACCCGTCGGAACAGCCGAACCGCTTCCGGCGTCGGCAACAACTCCACCGTCGTGGTGTCGGCGTCGTCAAGGGCTTTGAGGCGCCTGCGGCTGGTTACCAGGACCAGGCATCGCGGGTCCGCGGGCAGCAGCGGCCGCACCTGCGCTTCGGTTGCGGCGTTGTCGAGGACGACGAGTGTCCGGGTGCCCGCGAGCCGGTCCCGATAGAACGCGGCTCGCGCGTCGAGATCCGCAGGAAGCTGCTGGGGCAGGACACCGTAGGACCGCAGGATGATGGCCAGCGCATCGGCGGGTTCACGCGGGGCTAGACCATCGGTGTAACCGTGCAGGTCGACGAACAACTGTCCGTCGGGAAAATGTTCGGCGAGCTGATGGCCGGCATGGACGGCCAGCGCGGTCTTGCCGATCCCGGCCATCCCGTCGATCACCGAGACGGCCACCGTACCCCGGGATCGTCGCGACCGGTCTTCGGCGAGTTCTCGAAGCCGGGCGATGTCAGATCCGCGCCCCGTGAAGGAAGCGGTATCGGCGGGCAGTTGCCGCGGTGTCGATCGCGGAGCCTTCTCGGGAACACCGAAATGCACACCGCCGTTGACATTCCCGGCCTGTACCACCACCTCGGCCGAGCCGGACATCGACAAGAACGTGCCGCCCGCCGAGCCCGTCTGCTCGCCATGCTCGTCGGCCATACGACTCCTCAGGTGTCACTGCCGAACCCGAGAGCGTCACGCGCCGGGCGAGGCACGAACACCCCGGCAGCCCCGGTCCGAACCACATCCGAGAGCCGGTAGGACGCCCGGTGCTGTTCACGCCTTCCGCAGTGAGGACCATCCTGCCAATGCGGGCACCGGGTGCCAAGCTCCGACGAGGTGACGGCCGGGGCCCTTCTGGTACGGGTGGCCGGC
>DASSAD010000011.1:0-62010 GCA_035685725.1 Amycolatopsis sp.
CCGGTGGCCAAGACCGAGGCGGCGGGCGTGGCGAGCGCCTTGCCCATACACGAGGTCATGGTGGCGCAGTTCCCGGATTGGGCGCGCACCCAGCGCGAGCGCCTGCGACTGCCCGACGACGTGCCGATCTACCACGCCTACAACAAGTTGCGGGAGGTCGGCCTGACCTTCAGCACGCTGGACACGATGACGCCCGACGCCGCGGCCGAGATGATGCGCGCGCTGCTGGACCCGCCACCCGTCGCGCGCGGCTCCGGACCGATGGACCACCGGCCCGGCGTTACGCCGGTGCTGCGGCACGTGCGCCGCCGGACGGCACCTGCGCAACTCCGGCCCGGCGTTACGCCGCCGACACGTCCCGCGACACCCAGACCGCCCGAAGCCACGCCGCCGACACGTCCCGTGGCACCCACACCCGGAGCCACGCCGCCGACGCATCCCGCGACACCCACAGAGGCAGCAGGAGCGCAACGACCCAACCAGCGGTTCACCGCCGATTGGGCGGCAGCCCTCTGGAATCGCCTGGCCGACTCCCAGGTGGGCCTGGACGATGCCGAGCGGCCTCCCTCACCGAGCGGCAGCATCGACACCCTCGTCAGCACCGACAGCGGGGTTTCCGACGACGGCCAGGCCGGCTTGGACGCGTTCAGGCAGGAGGCCGGAGAAGATGGGATCGAACCGGTGCGGCCGCCCTTGCTCAACGCCAGCACCGACACCCTCGTCAGCACCGACAGTGGGATGACCGACGGCCTCGGGAACGTCTTGGCCGGGGCTGCCAGGCAGCAGGCCGAACGCGAGGTGCTCGACCCCGCGCGGCCTCCCACTGCGACCGCGTTCATTAGCATCGAAGCCGTGCTGAGCGCGGCCCCGCGGCCCGGTTCGGAAGATCTACCGGGCGGCGGTCTGCTCGCCGTGCCGAACGCGCGGTCGGCGTGGGATCAGCTGGCGCTACCGGAATTCGGGCTCGACAGTGTCTCTTCTGTTCCCCCGTCGCGGCCGGACACCCCGTCTTCGGTCGTGGACTCCCAGGAACGGATGACCCAGCTGATGGCGCTTGTCGACGCGTCGCGTGCCTTCGGCGGACACACGGAGCCAGCCTGGCTGACCGGGTCGACCTGGAGCGGTGACAGCGCAGAGGCACACGACGGCGGCTCGTGGGGCAGCGGGCAGACGACGCCGAACGAAGACGCCGAGGGTGCCGTGGACTGATCACCCGCCGCGGCGGCGAAACCCTTCGGCGACGACATCTCCATCATTGTCCTGTTTGGAGTATTTCGTCCCAAGTTTTCCTTTTCGTGTCAACGAGTTCCAATCGTTAGTCCAATGTTGTCACTAGCGTGTCTTTGGTTTTTCCTTCACGCGACTACTGTGTGCGGTCGCGGTGAGGCCCAGCGCTGCGCTGGGCTGGTATAACCGTGACAGGTGAAGGAGAACCATTGACCTCGAGCTGCGGCTGCTCAACCTGTTCTCCACCCAGGGCGGCGCGGAAGGCGCCCGGCCTCCCGCGCCCGCCGGCATCCTCCACACCGAGGGCTCCGGCGATCTGTGGTCCGACTGGGACACTGTGGACGGCGACCAGCCCGCCGGGACGCCGCCCCCTGACGGCGGCTTGCTCGCCGCGCCGGACGCACAGGCCGCGTGGGAGCAGCCCGTGCTGCCGCAGCTCGAGGCTGACGGCGCACTACCGTCCCGGCCGGGCACGCCGACCGGGCGTCACTCGTAAGCCTCGGTCGCCGCCCGTCGGAGGCCCGTCGAGCGTGCACCCGGCCGACGGGCAAACGGCCCTTCCCGTGGCCGAGGTCTGCCTCGATACCACCGCCGGGCGGCACAGCACACGCCATTTCCTGGTCCGATCCGAGGCGACCTCCTTGAGTGTCCTTTTTGGACATTTCTTGCGATTTTTCCGCTTCGTGTCGAAAAGTGTTCGTTGTTGGTCCGAAGTTGTCACGCGCGTGTTATCAGATTTTCCCTCGCGATGCTATTCTCCCCGGCCACATAAGGTGCGATAGTGCACGATCGCGTGGGTGAAGGGGAACCGTTGACGTGAAGCGAGTCGTGAAGCGAGTCGTGCTGCTGGCGTCGGATAGGATCACGGTGGCGGGCCTGTCCAGCTATTTCGTGGCGAACCCGCAAGCGACTCTGGTGCCCGTCAGTCTCCGGCACACCGCTGACGTGGCCGTGCTCGCCCCGGACACCGCGGACCCTGAGTCGATCAGCGCGCTACTCGCGCCGGGCGGGTCGTCGCCGGTGCCGGCAGTGCTGATCACCGGTGCGATGACAGGGCTTGATCCGAGAGCGCTCACCGAGTGCGGGATCGCCGCGGTGTTCGCGCGGGACGGCCTGACCGGTGAGGTGTTGGTCGAGGCGGTCCTCGCGGTTGCCGAGGGACGCGCGGTGCCCGGCGCCGACCCGCAGGCGCTGCTGTCCGGTACGGCACCGGGCGAAGGGTGGGCCGCGGGGTCTCGGCTCGACGGCTTGCGCCAGCGGGAGATCGACGTGCTGCGGCTGATCGCCGAAGGACTGGACACCGAGGAGATCGCGGCGCGGCTCAACTACTCGGAGCGCACCGTCAAGAACGTGCTTTCCACCGTGTTCGCCCGGTTCAACCTGCGAAACCGGGCGCACGCGGTGGCCTACGCGGTGCGTGCCGGCCTGATCTGACAACGGTCGGTCCGAAAAGGAGTCTCCCTGCGAAACGGTCGATTCGGTACGACATGCCGAGTCGGGGAAGGCTGTTGTTTCGCGGGTGGCGCATCCACCGACGAAGGCATAGCGCGATGCGGTAGCAACGCGGTACGCGCCGGCGTGCGCTGTGCGAGCTGTCATCGCAGTCGGTGATCGGACTGCCTGACGTGCTGCTGCCGTCATCGATCGTGTGATGTGCAGGATTGTCTACAGCGGACTGGCGACTGGCAGCGTCGTCGAACTCGACCGGCTCGATCGCGCGTGCCGACTACCTCCGGTTCACCCCAGGCCGACGGATACCGCCCGATAACAACCGAGCTGAACGCGACATTCGCATGATCAGGCTCGGGTAGAAGATCTCCGGCTGTGCACGCGCCCTCACCGGAGCCAAACGGTTCCGCGCGATCCTTGGTACCCCTCCACCGCCGCAAAACACGGCAAGCACATCTTCGACGTCCTTGTCCCCCTCGCCGAGGGCCGCTTCCGACTGCCTGCAACACAACGACAACCAATCCCGTGGCCTGACCAGTCACCAGCCCTGCTGGTCCACCAAGCACGGGAAAATGCGGGGAAAACGGTCGCGAACGGGGTCGTGTAGACGCTTGCCATCATGCCGTGAATTCTGGATCATAATAATATGATGGAGCCAGGCGTACTGCGATCACGCCGTGACCCGGTACGCGATGGGGGTGGCGGTCGCTTGGGCGGGGGACCAATGGCCCCGGCTTTGGCGCGTCCTCGTCGTTGCATCAGGCCGACGCGGGGCAGCAGGGTCCAGGATTTGATGGGGCTCGAACGAAGGGATCAACCATGGCGCGTGACAACCGTCCGCCCTACTTGAAAATCGCCGCGCGTATTCGCGCTGACATTCTGTCCGGGGCGCTGCCCCGCGGATCTCGACTCCCGTCGAAGGAGCGGTTGATCCAGCGATACGGTTCCGGGATCATAGAGATTCGAGAGGCGTTGTCCCATCTCCGGGACGAGGGCCTTCTCATCGCGCACCTGGGCAGGGTGGAGCGCGTCACCGATCGGCCACCGCTCATCCTCAAGGGGGGCACCAACTTCAAACCGGACTCGCGCGAAATCGCCTACCGGCTCCTCACCGTCACCGAGGTGGATCCACCGGCCGCCATCGCTGAACTGCTGCGCCTCGAAGTGGCCGAAAAGACCGTTCTGCGTAAACGGGTCGGCTTTCGGATCATGCTGTTTGACGGCTACCCGTTCGAGATGTCGCGTTCCTATTACCCGTCGTCGGTCGCAGCCGGAACGGCGCTGGCTGAATCGAGGCTCAACAGCGGTGAGCTCGATGTGTTGGCGGAGCTTGGCTATGAGCACAGTGACGTCATCGAGCGGGTGAGCGCTCGGATGCCGACGAGTGAGGAACTGACCGTGTTGGCACTGCCCGGTGAAATGCCGGTGCTCCGTCAGCTTCGGGTGGTATTCTCCCGCGGTCGACCGGTCGAGGTCACCGAGATGATCAAACCGGGTCATCTGTCGGAGAGCGAATACCACCAGCCTGTTGCCGGGTAGGGCAGGTCAGGTCGTACCTCCGGTGGCCTCCGCGGGTAACTCCATGAGGTCGCCGTACCCGCAACTCGGAGTGCTGATGTCGTTGTCGTTTCGGCGGAATGCCGGACCGCGTGCCCGGCACGTCGGTAAGGGCTTACCCGTGCACCGCCGCGTCGGTCCGGGCGGCGTGATTCGTGCTCGTCCGGCCCGGAGCTCGACCCCGCCGGAAACGCTGCTCGGCGCCGCGGCCGCGTGAATCGGCCTCTGCTCAAGAGTGCCGGTGAGAGATCACCTGGCCCAGGTTCTTCCGAGCCGCTTCAGTGGTTCGGACTCGATCTTCTATAGTGGAGTGTCGGAAAACCCCGCCTGTGGGGTGATGACCTCGCCGATCTGGCGACCGCGGCACCGAACCGGCCGCCCACGGGTTCCACCATTGCCGCCGATGTGCAGGTCGTCGTCCATCGGCCTGAAACACCAACGGCTTGCTACGCCAGTGCTTCCCTGCAAGCACCGACCTATCCCGCTGCACGGAGGGACCTCGATGAAGTTTGCTCGATCCGGTCCAGAGCGTGGCATTTCCCGGCGTACGCTGTTCGCCGTCACCCTGCCCATGGCTGGTCTGCTTCTGGCGGGCTGCGGTTCACGCTTCGCCGGGCTTCGGCTGACGATCACGACGGGCAGTTCCGGGGCGGTCTACAACCAGTTGGGTACTGCGCTGGCCACATCGTGGGCGGCGCAGCTCGGCAGCACGGCACCGACGGTGCTGACGAGCGCGGGTTCGGGGCAGAATCTCGATCGGTTGCTCCTCGGCAGCGCCGATGTCGGGTTTTCGGCCGCCGACGCCGCGGCGGCGCGCGCGGCTACGCCGGACGGCAAGCGCCTTCGCGCGCTGGTCCGCATGCACGACGACTACATCCAGGTGGTCGTGCCCGCCGGTTCACCCATCGCGCGCCTGGCCGATCTGAAGGGACGGCGGGTTTCGGTGGGGCCGGCCGACTCGGGTGTGCAGATGGTCGCGAGCCGGCTCCTGGCGAGTGCCGGCCTGGCCGGTGAGGGCGACCTCGAGCGGGTGCGACTGAATATCGAGGCGTCGGCCGACGCGCTGGCGCGTGGGGAAATCGATGCGTTCTTCTGGTCAGGTGGGATCCCGACCGAGCAGGTCACGGCGCTGGCTGCCCGATTTCCGGTTCGCCTGGTCGACCTGTCGGACGTCGTGTCCGCGATATGCCGGCAGTACCAGGAATACGACGTGGCGTGGGTCCCGGTCTCGGCCTACCATTTGCCCGGTCCCGTCACCACCTTGCTGCTGCCAAATTTCCTGCTGGTCACCGACCGGATGGACGCCGGTCTCGCCCAGGCCCTCACCCAGGGCGTCTTCACCGCTCAGCCCGCTCTGGCCGCGGCGAACCGGGCCGCGCGCTCGATCGACGCCCGGTCCGGCATCGAGACCGTGCCGATCCCGTTGCATCCCGGCGCGCTGGCCTATTATCGCTCGGCGCACTACGTGAGTTCGTGACACGGGAGTTCGTGATACGGGAGTTCCACCGTGACACGCAGGCCACCGTCGGCGGGTAGGTCGGTCCGCAGGGTGCCCCCGGAGCGGTCGACGATGTGCTTGACTATCGCCAGCCCCAGGCCGGATCCCGAGATGTTCTGGTGGGCCGGGCTGCGCCAGAACCGGTCGGTGGCTCTGGCCAGTTGGGCTTCGTCCAATCCGGATCCGTTGTCCCGTACGGCGATGCTGACCATGTCTCCGGCTCGTCGGGCCGCCACTTCGACCCTGGGATCGTCGGCACCGGCGGTGTACTTCACCGCGTTGTCCAGCAGCGCGTCCAGAATGTTGTCCACCGCCCGTGGAACGGCCAGTATCGACAGTCCATTCGGAATGTCCGGATCCAGCAGCACATCTCGTGCCGCGGCAACGGGTCGCCAGGCTTCCACCCGGTCCCGCAGGGCCGCACTGGCGTCGATCGGCACCGGCGTCGTCGGCGTTGCCTCGGCTCTGGCCAGAGCCAGCAGGGAATCGAGCACCTCGTTCAACCGCTGGGTCTCCGAAATGGTCTCGGCGTAGTCCTCGACCGCGTCGGAGTCCACCATGCCCTCGAGATTGCGCAACCGGATGGACAGCGCTGTCAACGGATTGCGCAGCTGATGCGAGGCATCGGCGACGAAGGCTCGCTGCGCGGCGAGGACATCGGCCACGGTGCCCGCCATTCCGTCGAACGACCTGGCCAGCTGGCGGAGTTCGGGAGGGCCTGTGCTCAGCGCCACGGGCGAGAACGTGGCCTCGCCCGCGACCGCCTCGGCCACGCGGCCGGCGGCCTCGTCGAGTCGGTGAATCGGGACCAGGATCCAGCGCACCACCGGAAGCGCGAGCAGGATCGCCAGTCCCAAGGCGAGGAGGCCTCCGACCGCGACCACCGCCCACCTGTCGAGTACCCGCGCCCGTAGCGCGTCGGTCGGCGACACGGTGACGACCGCCCCGCGCACCTCCCCGTCGACCATGACGGGCTCGGCGAGCACCATGGGGTCGGAGTCCCAGGGCAAGAACACGGCGCCGGCCTCGGGCTGTCGTCCCGCCAGTGCGTCATTGAGGGCGGCCGCGATCGCCGGTTGGCTCAGCTGGGGCGCGGTGGGAGCCGACGCGCGTAGCGCGCCGTCCTGGTCCGACACCGCCGAGGTGATGCCATAGACGTCGCTGTACCGCTGCAGGGTTTTCGCCAGTTCGTCGTACTGATCGTCGAGCAACGGACGCTGGGCCAGCGACGCGAGGCGCTCTGTCACGGTGAGCCGGTCGAGGAACATCTGCTGCTGGTCGCTGCCGGAAATGCTCAGTGCCAGCGGAATACCCAGGCCGAGCAGCACCAGCATGACCAGGAACAGCACCACCGGCAGGAGTCGGGAACGCACCGTGCTTCAGTCCGAAGAGGTCTGCAGGGCGTCGGCGGCCAGCCGGTAACCGACCGCCCGGACCGTTTCGATCAGTCCGGGCCTGTCCAGTTTGGCTCGTAACGTTCCCACATGGACATCGAGTGTGCGATTCGCGCCACGCCAGGTCTGGCCCCACACCTCGGCGATCAACCGCTCACGGCTGCACACGTCACCGGCCGCCATCGCGATCACGACCAACAGCTCGAACTCCTTACGGGACAACGAAACCGGTTCACCTCCGGCGGACACCTCGAATCGCGGAATGTCGATCTCGATATCACCGACGCGCACCCGCTCCGGCCGGCCCGACGGGGTACCGCTCCGGCGCCGCGAGACCGCCTCGACCCTCGCGACCAACTCGTCGACGTTGAAGGGCTTGACCAGGTAGTCGTCGGCACCGCTGCGCAGCCCGGCGATCCGATCGTCGACCTGGCCTCGCGCGGACACCACGATGATCGCGGAATCGGTTCCTCGCCTGATGGCCCGGCACAGCTCGAGGCCGTTCATGTCGGGCAGTCCCAGATCGAGCAGGACGACGTCCGCGCCGCCGACCTCGGCCAGCGCTTCGTGACCGGTGGCGACCCAGTCGATCGCGATCCCCCGTCTGGCCAGTGCGGACCGCATCGCGGCCGCGACCCGCCCGTCGTCCTCCACCAGCAGCACGCGCACCGCGGACCTCCCAGGGTCAGCGCCAGGATTTCTCTTCTCGGAGAGAGTCTAGTCATTGTGCTCGTGACGTTTCAGCGGACCATTTGGCGAATCTGGTTGGCCGCCACGGAAAGCGACGGCAGATCGTGCCCGTCGACGGCACCCAGCTCCGCCAGCCGGTGCCTCATCCTGTCCAGGCGGGGGGAGTTCGCGCGCTGCCAGGCATCGATCTTGGCTTCGGTGCTGTCCTCAGGGGAGCTGGTCAACAGCGCGTCGAGGGTGACTTCGCGCAGCGAGTGGTAAAGGTCGTCGCGAACGGCGAGCCGGGCCAGCGCATGCCAGCGGTCGCCGTGTGCCAACCCGGCGACCGCGTTCAGCATCCGGTCGACGCCCAGTTGCTCGGACAGTGCGAAGTACAGCTCGGCGGTCGCGTGGTAGGGCCGCGCCACCCGTGCGGCGATTTCGGCGATGTCGAGGAAGGGGTAGGTCGACACCAGGCTCGCGAACCGCCGCGCGAGCGGCTCGGGCACCTGGCTGTCGACGAGTCGCCGTGTCTCCTGCGCGACGGCGTCACGTTCCCGGCCAATCAGCAGATCCGCCGCCACCGGGCCGAGTTCGCGCACGGCCGGGGTGAACCGGGCGATCTCCCCGCCGACGTCGAGCGGTTGCGGCCGCTGGGACAGCATCCACCGCGACGCCCGGTCGAGCAGGCGGCGGGTTTCCAGGATCAGGCGGTCGGTCACCGGCGTGGGCAGCGCACGGCCGTCGGTGTCGATCCACCGCCACAGCGAGCGCAGGTCGTAGACCTCGGTGACCACGGTGAACGCGCGTACCGCGTCGGTGGCGGACACCGCCATCTCCTCGGACAACCGGAACGCGTAGGTCAGGCCGCCGTTGTCGACCACGTCGTTGACCACCAGAGTCGCGCCGATCTGGCGGCACAGCGGATGCTGGGCGATCCCGGGCTCCGCCCGCAACGGGCGCGGGAAGTATTCGGGCAGTTGTGCCCCGAAGGCATCTTCCTCGATCAGGTCGTCGGCCAGGACCTCGTCCTTCAACGCGAGCTTGACGTGCGCGAGCAGGGTCGCCAGTTCCGGCGAGGTGAGTCCGCGGTCTTCCCGTTCCAGCACTGCGAAATCGGCCGGGCTCGGCAGGGCCGCCAGCCGCCGGTCGAGGCGGTGCCGGTGCTCCAGGTCCGCGATCAGGCGCGTGTGCACTCCCAGCATGGCCGCGGCGTGCGAGCGGCTCACGCCGAGCACGGTGTTCTGGCGCCGGTTGTTGGTCAGGACCAGCTCGCCGACCTCTTCGGTCATCTCGGCGAGCCGCCGGTTGCGCTCCGCCGTGGTCAGTTTGCCGGCGGCGACCGACTGATCCATGAGGATCTTGATGTTGACCTCGTGGTCGGAGCAGTCCACACCGGCCGAGTTGTCCAGCGCGTCGGAGTTGATTTTGCCGCCGGAGCGGGCGAACTCGATCCGGCCGAGCTGGGTCAGCCCGAGGTTGCCGCCCTCGCCGATGGCCTTGACCCGCAGCTGGCACCCGTCGACCCGGACCGCGTCGTTGGCCCTGTCTCCCACCTCGGCGTGGGTTTCGGCGGCTGCCTTGACGTATGTGCCGATCCCGCCGTTCCACAGCAGGTCAGCCGGCGCCAGCAGGATCGCCCTGATCAGCTCGTGGGGCGACAGCCGGTCGACGGTCGAGGCCAGGCCCAGCGCGGCGCGCATCGGAGCGCTGACGGGCACGGATTTGACGTCCCGCGCCCACACCCCGCCGCCTGGGCTGATCAGGTGCCGGTCGTAGTCGGCCCACGACGACCGGGGCAGTGTGAACAGCCGCAGCCGTTCGGCGAAGGAGATCTCGGGGTCGGGGTCGGGGTCGACGAACACGTGCCGGTGGTCGAAGGCGGCGACCAGGCGGATGTGACGGGACAGCAGCATTCCGTTGCCGAAGACGTCGCCGGACATGTCCCCCACGCCGACGACCGTGAAGTCGTCCCGCTGGGTGTCCACCCCGAGCTCGCGGAAGTGTCGCTGGACGCTCTCCCATGCGCCCCGCGCGGTGATGCCCATGGCCTTGTGGTCGTAGCCCACCGAACCACCGGAGGCGAACGCGTCGCCGAGCCAGAAACCGTAGGAGGTGGCGACTTCGTTGGCGATGTCGGAGAAACTCGCGGTGCCCTTGTCCGCGGCCACCACCAGGTAGGGGTCGTCCTCGTCGTGCCTGACCACGCGCGCGGGTGGCACGACCTCTCCGCGAACGAGATTGTCCGTGATGTCCAGAAGGCCGGCGATGAACATCCGATAACACGCCACGCCTTCGGTCCGCAGAGCGTCCCGGTCAGCGGGCGGCCGTTTGACCACGAACCCGCCCTTCGCGCCGACCGGGACGATCACGGAGTTCTTCACGGCTTGCGCCTTGGCCAGGCCCAGGATCTCGGTCCGGTAATCCTCCCGGCGGTCCGACCAGCGCAGACCACCTCGCGCGACCTCGCCGAACCGCAGGTGCACGCCCTCGACGCGCGGGGAATACACGAAGATCTCGTGGCGCGGCCGCGGCTGCGGGAGAGCGGTAACGGCCTCGGAATCCAGTTTCACCGACAGGACCCGCTCCCGCGCCCCGGCACCGTCGAGGAAGTAGTTGGTCCGCACGGTGGCCTGGATCAATTCGAGGTAACCCCGCAGGATCCGGTCCGCGTCGAGGCTGGTGACTTCGTCCACGAGACGGTCGAGGACCGCTTCGAGCGCGCCGATCCGGGCCTGCCGCTGCTGTCCCGGCAGCTCGGGATCGAACTTTGCCTCGAACAACCCCACCAGCGCGACCGCCACCCCGGGGTGGTCGAGCAGGATGTCCTGGACGTAGCCGCCGCTGTAGTTCGTACCGATCTGGCGCAGGTAGTGGGCGTAGGCGCGCAGCAGGGCGGCCTGCCGCCAGCCGAGCTCCGTGCACAGCACCAGAGTGTTGAACCCGTCCACTTCAGCGTCACCGCGCCAGGCCGCCGCGAACGCGTGCTCGAACCGGGCGCGCGCGTTCGCGTCCTGCCAGACCTCCGCCGTCCCGGGCCGATCGCTCCGCAGGCCCAGATCAAAGATCCACCGTGGAGTGCCGTCCCAATCGATCCGATATGGACGCTCGTCGATGACCTCCACACCCATCCACTGCAGCACGGGCAGCACCGCGGAAAGCGTAACCCGGCCCCCCGACAGGTACAGCTTCAGGCGTGCTTCTCCCGCTTCGGCGTCGGGCGGCAGGTAGACGAGCAGGTCCAGGTCACTCTCACCGGAAAGCGCCCGCAACCGCCGCAGATCGGCCAGGCCCGCCTCGGCGTCGAAATCCTCCTTGTACGCCCCGGGAAACGCGCCGGCATACCGCCGGCCGAGTTCGGCGGTGCCCGCGCCATCCTGGCGTTCGTGCTTTCCGGCCAGCACGGCGTCGATCATCGAGTCGTCCCAGGTCCGGACCGCGGCCGAGAGCCGTTCCTGGATCCGGGTCGGGTCCGGTCCGGACAGCCGCCCACCGTCGACGTGCACGATGAACCGGACAAAGGTCACCCCGGTCTCGATGGTTCGTGCGCCGTAATCGACCGAAGTGCCCCCCAGCTCCAAGAGCAGCACTTCCTGCATGGCTTCTCGAGAGGCGGTCGTGTACCGGTCCCTGGGCAGATACACCAGGCACGAGAAGAACCGGCCGTAGACGTCCTTCCGGACGAACAGCCTGACCGCTGCCTGCCCGGCCGGCGCGAGCACCCCGGAGCTTGCTCGGTACAGGAACTCCCAGCCAGCGGAGAACAGTTCACTGCGCGGGAAGCCGTGCAGGACCCGGAGCATGCGCTGGCCCGAGTAGGACTCCAGTGGGACACCCGCCTGATGTATCGCCCGCCGAACCCGCTTACCGACCACGGGGATGTTCGCGACGTCGTGGTGCTCGGCGGTGATGGTGAAGGCCCCGACGAACCGGTGCTCCCCGGCCGGAGTGCCGTCGGCCCCGAACGTCCGGACGGCCACGAAGAACGGTGTCCCCGGACCGTGCACAGTGGACCGTCCACTGGCCAGGGTCAGCGATAACAGGCGGTCGGCGGCAACATCTGGGTCTAGGCCGTCGGTGAGGGAACTGCTCCCCCGCAGCAGACCCAGCCCGGTCTCACCGAACCGGTAGCCGAGAAACGCGAAGTTGCCGTCGGCCAGCCACCGCAGCAGGGCCGCGGCTTCCTCGGCCTCCCCATCGGCCACCGGCGGCGGGTCCGACCGCAGCTCATCGGCCAGCCGCGCCGCGGCCGACCGCATCCGCCGGTTCGCCCCGACTACCTCGCGAACGTCGTCCAGTACGGCTTTCAGGCCTGTGACAAGATTCACCTTTCCCGGCCCGGCGATCCGGTCGACCTCGAGGGTCATCCACGACTCGACGGTCGAACCGGACGGCGCGAACTCGGGATCGGCGTTCATCGCCACTTCGTCGAGCGCGCCCGCCGAGTTCCGCCGGACCACCACGATCGGGTGCACGACATGCCGCAACCGCACGCCCTCGCGAGCCAGTTCGTCGAGCACCGAATCGACCAGGTACGGCATGTCGTCGGTGACCACCTGGATCAGGGTCGTCGCCGCCGACCGCCCGGTGGTCTCGACCGGCTGGTCCCGCACCTCGATCAACGGTTTACCCGCCGGGCGGACCAGCGCCATGCGGTAATGCGCACGCACCGTCTCCGCCAGGGCCGCCGGGGACACCGCCGCCAGCTCGTCCACCGGCACCGCCTGGTAGTACAGCCGGATCATCTCGTCCAGCTCGACGTCGTCCACAACGGACGGCTTTGTCGTTGAGGTCATTACGAATCGCTTTCGTCGCGACACGCTCCTCGGCCCGAGGAGCCTTCCCGGGTCAACCTGCCACGCGCACCACTCCCGCCGCCAGGTCCCTTGAGGATCGCTTGAGCTGTCGCCACATCAAGGGAAGCTCAAGCCTGGCCGCCTGCCGTTGTCCGGTCCTGATCAGGACCGTCATAGTTATGGTCCATGACACAGCTGTCGAACCCAGTGGACGCTGCCCGCCATGCGGCGGCAAAGCGGTTCGCTCACGAGGAAGCCGGCTACCACCAAGGACTACACAACCGGCATGTGCAGATGATCGCCGTGGGCGGCGCCATCGGCACCGGCCTGTTCCTCGGCGCCGGCTCCCGGTTGCACACTGCCGGACCCGCACTGGCCATTGTGTACGCGGTCTCGGGTGTATTCGCCTTCCTCGTCGTCCGGGCCGTCGGGGAAATGGTCATGCACCGCCCCTCGTCCGGCTCTTTCGTCTCCTACTCCCGCGAGTTCCTCGGCGAGAAGGCCGCGTTCTTCGCCGGCTGGATGTACTTCCTGAACTGGGCCACCGCCGGCGTGGCCGACGTCACCGCGGTCGCCAAGTACACCCAGTTCTTCTGGCCCAATCTGCAGCAGTGGATACCCGCGCTGATCGCGTTGTTCGTCATCCTGGCCGTGAACATGGTCTCCGTTCGACTGTTCGGGGAACTGGAGTTCTGGTTCGCCGCCATCAAGGTGCTGGCACTGGTCGCCTTCATGGTCATCGCCATCGTCGTGCTGGTGCTGCGTCATCCGATCGCCGGCCACACCACCGGTCCCGGGCTGATCTTCTCCAACGGCGGGTTCTTCCCCGCCGGAGTACTCCCCGCACTCATGATCCTGCAGGGTGTCGTGTTCGCCTACTCGGGCGTTGAAATGGTCGGCGTGACCGCGGGCGAGACCAGCAACCCGCGCAAGGTGATCCCGAAAGCCGTCAACTCCGTCGCCTGGCGTATCGGGATCTTCTACATCGGTTCCGTCCTGCTGCTGGTCATGCTGATGCCGTGGACCTCCTACAACGGTGACGAAAGCCCATTCGTCACCGTCATGTCCAAACTCGGTCTGCCCGGCGCCGGGGGCGTCATGGACATCGTCGTGATGACCGCCGCACTGTCCAGTGTGAACTCCGGCCTCTACTCCACCGGCCGCATCCTGCGCTCGATGTCCGTAGCCGGTTCCGCACCGCGGTTCACCGCGAAGATCAGCAGGCGCGGTGTGCCCTACGGTGGCGTCCTGATCACGGCCTGCGTCTACTGCCTCGGCGTGATCCTCAACCTGGTAGTGCCCAGCTCCGCCTTCGAGATCGCGCTCGAGTTCTCCGCCGTGGGCATCGTCGGCATGTGGTCGATGATCATGATCGCCCACCTCGCCATGCGCCGCAAAGTCCGGAGCGGTGAACTGGAGCGTCCCTCCTTCCGACTTCCCGGCGCGCCGTTCACCAACTACCTCACGCTCGGCTTCCTGGTCCTGGTGCTGGCACTGAGCTGGTTCGACGGCGAAACGGGCCGCATCATGATCTACAGCCTGCCCGCTCTCGCGGCGTTGCTGGTCGCCGGCTGGTTCGCGGTACGCCGCAAGGTCCGCGACATCGCCGGCGAACGAGCCACGGCGCACCAGCTCGAACCGGAAACCGAATAGCCACCCGGTGGTGAACCGAGACGTGACCACGACCACGGCCCGGTTCACCACCCCGGCCAGAACTCCGGGAAAGGCCCGAATGTGCTGGATCTGGTGATCACGCTCGCCCGAGTGGTGACTGTGTGACCGATGTGGGAGCCGAGGCCCCGCGTGGTCTCGCTGTCCGCAAGCGCATCCGGTGTTCGCCGCTTCGCAGGGGCTCGCCGTCTTGACGGCTATGGGTCAGAGGCGGACGCGGCCGGGTCCAACGTGGACTGGCTCGGCAACGGCACCTGCCACGTCGTCTCCGCGGTAGGCGTGCCAGGCGTGTGCCAGGATGCGAGCGGCGTCGGACAGATCTCGTTCCGGTGCGGTGAAAGGAATACGTAGCCGGTCGTTGCATTCCCCACCCGGTGCGAAGGAAATCCCCGGTAGTACCACCACTCCGTGCCTCATGGCGACCTGGGCGAACACGGCCGCGTCGGCGCCCGGCAGGCGCACCCAGAGGCACTGTCCGCCACTCACCGGACGGAACTGCCAGTCCGGAAGCCGGGCTGTCAGCTCACCGCACAAATGGTCGTGCCGTTGCCTCAGTTCGGCGCTGCGCTCCCGGGCAATCGAATCCAGGCGAGGAAGAAGCTCGGCGGCCGCAAGGTGTTCCAGAACCGGGCCGCCGAGATCGTGCACGGCCTTGAGCCCGGCCAGTGTGGCGATGTCGTCCCGGTGACCGCGGATCCAGCCGACGCGGAGTCCTCCCCAGACCGTTTTGCTCAGGGAGCCGACGCTGAACAGGCGCACGGTCGGCTCCATCGCCCACCGGTGCGACGACGGGGAACCGGTGAAGCTGAGCTCGTCGAGCACGGTGTCGTCGATCAGAGTGACCTCATGCGCGGCCGCCACCTCGGCGAGGCGACGGCGTACCAGAGGGGGAACCGTCGTACCGGTCGGATTGTGGTGTGTGAGGTTCAGGTACGCCACGTGGGGCCTCACCGTTTTTATCATCGTCGTCCAGGCATCCACATCAAGCCCGTCGAACCCGCTGGGCACGGTGCTGAGTTCCGCACCCGCCTCGCGTAGCAGTTCCAGAATGCCGGGATAGCACGGAGTCTGGACGACCACCCGGTCGCCGGGGCAGAGCAGAACCCTCACGAGCAGTGCGAGTGCCTGCTGCCCACCGCTGCTGATCAGGATCTGGTCCGGAGTCGTCGGAATTCCGCCGTCCGCGTAGCGCCGGGCCAGCGCAGTGCGCAGGTCCAGGTGGCCGAGGGGGTGGTAGCCGGTGCCGCCGGCGACGGTCGGCAACCTCGACACGGCTCTGGTGTAGGCGTCGGCGAGCACAAGCGGCGGGCTGTGCGGTGCGGTGCAGGCCAGTGGCAGCACCCGGTCGGGCGCGCCGAGGTACGCCACGAACAGTGGGTTGACAGTCGGTGACACGGCGACGGGAAAATCACCCCTTTCCGTCGCCGTGACCCAGGTTCCCTTGCCCTGACGCCGTTCCAGCCGGCCGTCGGCCCGAAGGAGGTCATATGCGGCGACAATCGTGGTGCGCCCGACGGCAAGCCGGTCGGCGAGGACACGGTCGGGCGGCAGCGCGGCGCGCGCCGGCAACCGGCCGGAGTCGATCAGCTCGCACAGCGCGCCGGCCAGGAGCCGGTAGAGCGGACCGCGGTCGGCCGACCAACGTCCCAGTTGCGCCACCAGGCGCTCCACCGGCCAGGGAATCGGCTCGTTCATCCTGTCGCAGTTCCTCCGATCAGCTCGAAAACACGCTGCAGTGTCCGCGGCTGCTGACGCGGCGTCCCGATCACCGTGTGGATGTCGGTGGGGGAGCACACCACGAACAGTTGCCGGGCTGGCGTCGACGACTCAGCCGGCCGGAGTATCTCCGGATCGATCTCACCGTACCTTCGCCCGTGGCCTCACCCACGGTGAACTAGATCAAGCTTTCGAGTCCTGCGCTCGCCTGCGCGACTGGAATCGTGAATTTTCGCGCGATCTGCCCGATTGAAATTGGTCCGCCGGGCAAACCAATTTCCCGGGAATTGGCTCTGTGCTCATGAACTTCCCCGGGTCACGCTGACCGCATGACCACCGTCGCACATCGCCACCCCGCCACGAGGGCCGTGCATGTGACCGTCTCGGCGCCCACGCGTTCCAGCGCGGTCAGCCTGCCCATCTACCAGACGTCGAACTTCTCCTTCGACGACCCGGACGCACTGGCGGAAGCACTTCAGGTACCCGACAGCGACTACGTCTACAGCCGGTACGCGAACCCGACCGTTCGAACGCTGGAGAACACGGTGGCGGATCTCGAGGGTGGCGTCGCGGCGGTCGCGACCGCATCCGGCACCGGTGCCTGCAACGCGGCTCTGCTTGCCACGCTCCGCTCCGGCGACCACGTCATCGCCCAGAGCTGTGTGTACGGCGGCACCTACGCCTCGCTCGGCAATCTCAGCGAACGTTTCGGGATCGACGTCACCTACATCCCGGGTGACGATCCCGGCCAGGTCGCCGCAGCGGTCCGTCCGAACACCCGGCTGCTCTATCTGGAGACGATCGCGAACCCGGTGACGCAGGTCGTCGACCTGCCGGCGTTCCTCGCCGCCGGTAAGCGCTCCGGCCTCGTCACCGTGGTGGACAACACGTTCGCGACTCCCTTGCTGTGCCGGCCACTGGAACACGGCGCGGACATCGTGCTCCATTCGGCCACGAAATACCTCGGCGGACACTCCGACGTGACCGGTGGAGTGCTCGTGTTCGCCGACTACGAGCTATATCGCACGGTGTGGGAGTACACCACGGAGCTGGGTTCCAGTCCCGACCCGTTTGCCGCGTGGCTGACCGTCCGCGGGATCCAAACCCTTCCGCTGCGCATCCGCCGCCACTGCGCGAACGCGGAGTTCCTCGCTGAGCGGTTGGCCGCGCATCCGGCGGTGTCGGCCGTGCACTGGCCGGGGCTGGCCGATCATCCGGACCATGATGCCGCGCGGCGGCATCTCGACGGTTATGGCGGGGTACTCGCCTTCGAGCTCGCCGCCGGCCGCGAGGCGGGGCACCTGTTCACCAAGCGGGTCCAGCTCGCCAGGCTGGCCGTGTCGCTCGGCGGTGTCGAGACGACGCTGCTGCACCCGGCCAGCTCCACACATCGGCAGCTCGACGACGCCGCATTGGCCGCCGCCGGGATCGCCGACGGCATGATCCGCGTTTCGGTGGGTATCGAAGAGCCGGACGACCTGTGGTCGGATTTCGTCCAGGCGCTGCCGGCCGGGTAGTCCACCCGTGACCGCGACACCCCGGCCCTCCGCTGCCGGCCGGGATGCTCGTATGGATGTCAGTCGGCGACCGGGGCATCGGTCACGGAGATGGTGAACATCGACCCGGGCCCGTTCATCGTGACCGGGAGACCGTGTTCGCCAGGTTGGTCGTCAAGATCAGGTCAGCACGGACAGCGCCGGTCGCCAAGGCCACGCGGCCGCCAGGTGGCCGGCAGCAAGGTCTACGCCCACGGGATCGCGGACATTCGTGGACACCCTGTTGGACACCCTGTTGGACACCCTGTTGGACACCCTGTTGGACACAGTGTCCGGCAGGGTAGTTTCTTTGGCGGTGGAGGACCTACCAGTGGGAGATTCGAGTCTCAGGGAGTGGCGTGGTGTCGATGGCTCGGTGGCCTTCGCTCGCTGCGGACCGGCGAGCGTTGGTCGAGGCGGGTGTTTCAGCCGCGTTCGAGGAGTTGCTGCGCCGGGGCGTGCGTTTCACCGAACTCGGGATCGCTCGGATCGCGGCGGCGGTCGGGATCTTGCGCTCGACGTTTTGTCGCTGCTTCACCGAGGGGATTGATTCGTTCGCGCGGTCGGGTGCTTCGCTGGAAGTCGGGGTTTTCGACCTCGGCCACGACTGGCGGCCTGATGGACCCGGTGCGCTCACACGGCTGCACGACGGCGTCATCACCTACCTCCGCCACCATGCCGGGCTCTTGGCCGCGGTCACCGAGGTGGCCGGTCACGACCAGGAGGTAGGCGCCTCGCGGCCGGCGGCGAGGCGTGGTTCGTCTCGTCTGGCGGGCCGGCCGACCGCGAGCAACGCGATTCGCGCGCCCGTTCGGCTTCGACCTGGTCGACGCCGGGCGGGTCATGGTCCGGGGCCGCGCAGCGGCGATCGTGCGCGAGGTTCTCGCCGGTTCCCTGGACGGCAATGCCCATGTCGCCGGCCACCGGTACGAGGATCTTCCGCAGCTTGGATCAGCCATCGGGGTAAAACACTTCGGTCCCACCGAGCACTGGTTGTCAGCAAATCAAGGGGTATCATCATGTCTACCGCATCAGTCCGACCGACGCTTCTGCTCGTGCACGGAGCTTGGCACCGGTCTTCGTGCTGGGCGAAACTGCGGGAAGCGCTTGCCGCGCGAGGGTGGGAGAGCCAGGTGGTCGACCTTCCCAGTGCGGGAGCAGGTATCCGGACCGCCGGCGTGCACGAGGATGCGCGGGTGATCGGCGAGCGGCTGCGGCAGATCGACGGCCCGGTCGCGGTCATCTCCCATTCTTACTCCGGGCTTCCCGTCACACAGGAAGCCGGTGAACACCCGAACGTCACACGGCTGGTCTACATCGCGGCTTATCTCCCCGACGAGGGCCAGTCCATGTACGACTTGCACGGGATCCCGGTACCCGACGATCTCAGCGGCAACTTTCCGTTGATCGACAACCCCCGTGTGTCGTTGTACGGCGACCTGCCGGATGATGAGGCCGAGCACGCGGTCGGCGAGTTGGTGGAACAGAGCCGGCGGTCGTTCGCGGAGAGGGTGACCGGGGCGGCGTGGAAGACCATTCCCACCACCTACATTCTGTGCGAAAAGGATCACGCGATCCCGCCGTCGCTGCAGGAGACGATGTCGGCTCGCGCGGCGAACGTCGAACGGCTGTCGTCGAATCATTCGCCGTTCCTCTCGGCGCCCGGCGACGTGGCCACGCTCCTCGAGAAGATCCTTTCGTGACCGGAACTGTTCACGTGGTTCGAGTGCTGTTGTTGGTGCTGGGTGTCGAGCTGAGATGATCTTGGTGTGTCGGGTGCCGGGGCCTGTCGCCGGAGCGGTTGTTCGCGCGTCTGGAGGAGTTGGCGGCCCGGGTCGCCGAGTCGACCGCGGTGGTTGCCGAGAAGGACAAGCCGATCGCGGAGTTGGAGGCGGAGAATGCTGAGTTGCGGCGGCGTGTGGGTCAGAACTCGCGGAACTCGTCGAAACCGCCGTCCTCGGATGGCCCGGAACAGGCGGCCCCGCCGCGGTCGCTGCGGCGCAAGACCGGGTGCCGTCCAGGAAACAGCCTGGGGTCCAAGGGTTTTCGCTGGAACTGGTCGAAGAGCCCGGCGAGATCGTCGATCATGTTCCGGTCTGCTGTTCCGGTTGCGGTGATGGATCGGATACCGCTTCGTCGGTGGGGATGATGCGCCGTCAGGTCACGGATGTCGCCCCGGCTGTGGCCACCGTGACCGAGCATCGGCTGCATCGTCGTCGCCGTGGACGCGGAAGCATCACCACCGCAGCGGCCCCGGCCGGGGTCGCCGATGTTGCGGCGCGTGGTCGGGGTGTAGGTAGCGCTGCGTCGTGGTCAGCGAGCCGTGCCCGGCGATCTCGCGTAGGTGGTGGACCGGCACGCCCGCGTCGGCCGTAGCGGGTCGAGGCGGGAAGGCTGGCGATCCAGTCGAGGACAAGGGAGTTGAATTCGGCGGGCCGTTCCTGGAAGAGCCAGTTACCGACACTCTCCCAGGCCATCGAGTCGCTGTACGGGTGGGGGCCGGCCGCCTTGTCCCAGCCGACGTCGATGCCCTTCGCCTTCAGCGAGCCGGTCGCGGAGATGGTGAGCACTGGGCAGGCGCGGCGTGCGAGATACCGTTCGGACGTGGGGCGCACCACCTTTTCCGACTCGACTTCGAATATGCCTCGGAAGACACCGGTGGTGACGTCGGGCGAGATGCCGAGGGCGCGGCGGCGGTGCCGGTCCGGTACCGGCAATCTCGCCAGGAACCCTTGACCTTTGACGTGGTCTAGTCCATTTTTGTGGTGTGTCCGTGACCGCGCGCGGCGGAACCCGGCTCCATCTCCAGCGCGCTCGGAAATCACGGCGGCCACGTCGCGTCGAGCATGGGAGCACGTACCTTCATACAGGTAATGGACCAGCGATCCGATTGAAACCCACCCGCGCCGTCTCGCTGGCCGAGGTCGCTGCGCTTCGACGGCGCCACCGCCCTCGTCGCAGTCCTGGCCTCACCCGCGGCGCAAACCAGCAATAGCACGGGCAATGAGCAGCATGGATCCGAGGAGATGACCAATGAACGACAGTCCTCAGGTCACCCGTCGTCGCTTGTTGCGCAACGCGGGGCTCGCAGTCGCAGTCGTCGGTGCATCCTCGGCGTTGGCACGCGGAACGGCCGCCGCCGCCGCGGCCTCCGCTGTCACGAAGTCCGGCCCGATCACGACCGCCTACGTCGAGGTCAACAACAACAGCATCACCAACGTCGGCAAGTACGTGCTGGCCTCGAACGGGGCCAACGTGTTCGACATCGGCATCATCTTCGCCGCGAACATCAACTACAACGGAACCAGTGCCTACCTTTCCTTCAACCCACAGGTGCAGGCGGTCCTCGACAACGCCGCGACGCAGATCGCACCGCTCCAAGCCAAAGGAATCAAGGTCCTGCTTTCCGTCCTCGGCAACCACCAGGGTGCCGGCTTCGCCAACTTCCCCGACCAGCAATCCGCGACCGCGTTCGCGGCGCAGCTGGCCAACGCCGTGACCACCTATGGCCTCGACGGCATCGACTTCGACGATGAATACGCCGACTACGGCACGAACGGCACGGCACAGCCGAATGCGTGGTCGTTCCCCTACCTGGTCCAGGCATTGCGCAACGAGCTGCCGAGCAAAATCATCTCCCTGTACTTCATCGGGCCATCCTCGACAACGCTCTCCTACAACGGAATCGTCGTCGGCAATCTGCTCGACTACAGCTGGAACCCCTATTACGGCAGTTGGGGCGTGCCTGCTGTGCCCGGCATGACGCAGACACAACTGGGCCCCGCAGCGATCGACATCCAGCAGACTCCGGCGTCGACCGCAAACAGCCTGGCGCAACAGACCGTGGCCAACGGCTATGGCGTCTACAACACCTACAGCCTCCCTGACACGGACGCCAGCCAGTACATCTCGTCGTTCACCCAGCCGCTGTACGGCAGTAACGCCGTCTACCTCGGCGGCACGGGCGCGTCGGCATACAACAACACGGGCGCGGAGAACGACGGCTCGACCGTCGCCAACTTCGACGGCGGCGGCCACGCCCACTCGGCGTAGGCCGAGCCCCCGCCAGCGGCTTCGACATGCCCCGGATTCCGGGTCCCTTCGCGGTCGAAAGCCATCGGTGAACGGACACGGTCGATCCGATCCAGGTCCGTGATCGGCGTCGGCAAGGGGATCAATCTGAATTGACGGAAGATCCTCGATCGTCAGGTGGGCTGGGCAGCGATCCGCGAAACCGTCCGCGTCCGCGTCAGCGGTGGTGGGCGAGCACGTCGTGCGCCGCCTCGGCGCCGGCGGTGGGTTCGACGTGGACGGTGGCCGCGGTGAGCCGGGGGACGGCGTGCACGAGGCGGTGTTCGACGTCATGGGCGATGCGGTGGGCTTGGTCCACGGTCAGTCCGGCGTCGACGGTGACGGAGAGTTCGGCGCGCAGGGCGTGGCCGATCCAGCGCATCCTCACCTCGCCCGCGTCGAGCACACCGGCGACGCCGGTGGCGGTGCGTTCGGCGAGTTCGACGGCGGCTGGGTCGACGGAGTCCATCAGGCGCCGGAAGACTTCCCTGGCCGCGTCACGCAGGACGAGCAGGATGGCCAGGGTGATGACCAGGCCGATGATCGGGTCCGCCAGGGAGAACCCAAGGCCGACGCCGAGCGCGCCAAGGACGACGGCCAGGGAGGTGAAGCCGTCGGTGCGGGCGTGCAGGCCATCGGCGACCAGGGCGGCCGAGCCGATCTGACGGCCGACGGTGATGCGGTAGCGGGCGACGATCTCGTTGCCCGCGAAGCCGATGACACCGGCCGCCGCGACGATCCACAGGTGCTGCACGGGCTGTGGGTGGATCAACCGGTCCACGGCCTGCCATCCGGCCAGCGCCGCGGACACGGCGATGACGAGCACGACCACGACCCCGGCGAGGTCCTCCGCCCGGCCCAGGCCGTAGGTGTAGCGGCGGGTCGCGACCCGGCGGCCGAGCAGGAACGCGATCCCGAGCGGCACCGCGGTCAGCGCGTCGGCGAAGTTGTGGATGGTGTCGCCGAGCAACGCCACCGACCCGCTCACCAGCACCACCGCCAGTTGTGCCCCCGCCGTGACGAACAGCACGACGAAGGACCACGCCAGCGTGCGCAACCCGCGCTTGCTGGTCTCCAGCGCGGTGTCGACCCGGTCCGCGCTGTCATGACTGTGTGGCGTCACCACGTGCCGGAGCCACGCCCATCCCGAACGCGCCCAGCTGTACCGGCCATCGCTGCCGTGCCCGTGCCCGTGCCCGTGTCCGTGTCCGTGCCCATGGCCGTGCCCGTGGTTTTCGTGGTGTGAATGCTCCGCCATACCCGGTCCTTCTGCCTGCCTGCGCCATGCCCGCGCTTGCCACCATGCCCTGTCCGGGAGCAATATGCAACCATGCGCGCGCACGACGACATGGCCGGTGTCACGCCGGAACGAGACGCCAACCAGTTGCTCGTCGCCGCGGAGGTGCTGCGGCATCTGGGCGACCCCACGCGCCTAGGGTTGTTGCGGCTGCTGGCCGACGGCGAACAGGATGTGAGCGCGCTCGCCGCGCAGGTCACCGCGTCGCGGTCGTCGGTGTCCCAGCACCTGGGCCGGCTCCGGCTCGCGGGTTTGGTGCAGGCTCGCCGGGTGGGCCGGCGGATGCTGTACCGGATCACGAGCGACCACCTGTCCGCGCTGGTGGACGAGGTGCTGCAGTTCGCCGACCACACCGTGCGCGGCATTCCGCACCATCAGGGCGAGCAGCGCTCCACCGTGTCGAACCGGTCTGGCGACGCGGGCACCGGTCACCGCTGAACCCCGTACACGGTAGTGTGCATATATAGCAATGTGTGCATGCATACTCCGGTGGATGACGTAACGGGGGAGGGACGAGGAGTCGTGAGCGGCGGACACGGGCACGGGCATGTGGGCTCGGGTGTGTCGGACCAGCGGTGGCTGGCCGGGGCGCTGGCGGTGATCGCGGCGTTCATGGCCGGCGAGGTGGTCGTCGGAGCGCTGGCCGGGTCGCTGGCGCTGTTGTCGGATGCCGCGCACATGCTCACCGACGCCGCCTCGATCGCGCTGGCGCTGTGGGCGATCCGCCTGGCCGCCCGTCCCGCGGCCGGGCGGATGACCTACGGGTGGAAGCGGGTGGAGATCCTTTCCGCGCAGGCCAACGGGCTCACGCTGTTGGTGCTGTCGGCGTGGCTGACCTACGAGGCGGTGACGCGGCTGATCAGCCCGCCGGAGGTCACCGGTGGGCTGGTGCTGGCCACCGCGCTGGCCGGGATCGTGGTGAACCTCGCCGCCACCTGGATGATCAGCCGGGCGAACCGGGCCAGCCTCAACGTCGAGGGCGCTTTCCGGCACATCCTCACCGACCTGTTCGCGTTCATCGCCACCGCGGTCGCCGGGCTGGTGATGGTGCTGACCGGGTTCGCCCGCGCGGACGCGATCGCCTCGCTGGTCGTGGTCGCGCTGATGGTCAAGGCCGGCGTCGGCCTGGTACGCGAGTCCAGCCGCATCTTCCTCGAAGCCGCCCCCGCCGGACTCGACCCCACCGAGATCGGCGCGGCCATGGCCGCCCGCCCTCAGGTGGCCGAGGTGCATGACCTGCACGTCTGGGAGATCACTTCCGGACAGCCCGCGCTGTCCGCGCATGTGCTCGTCGAACCCGGCCGGGACTGCCACGTCGCGCGGACCGACCTGGCCGCCGTGCTGGCCGCCCGCTACCACGTCGAGCACGTGACCCTGCAGGTCGACCACGCTCGTCCGCCGGACACCGGCAGTATTTCGACCGAGCACTGCGAGGACTCGCACGGTCCGGTCCATCGGGCCGACGTACGCACTGGTGGCGACACCGGCGTCTGATCCCGGCCGTGGTTCGGTCTTTTTCCTGGCGGAGGACCAGCCCGTGGTCGGGTCGCTGTTGTTCCGGGAGAGTCGATGGCTACCGCGGGGACCGGTTCGACGTGCGCGGCGCGGTCTGCCCGGTGGGGCGTGGTGTGATCAGGTTTGTCGCGCGGGGCCGATCGTCGCGGACGGCCGGGGGCGCGCAGCACGCACAACCATCCTGTTCGGACTGAATTGTGATCGGGATACGTTGGAGGGGAACGGGTTCTGGTGTGGCGGTGCCGCGCAGCGGGGCTAGCCGGCCGGCGCGGACGCCGTTGCCGATGACGAAGACCTCGGCGAGTTCGTGGATGAACACCACGGTGGCCAAGCCGAGCAGCCCGAACGCGGCCAGGGGGACGAGGGTGAGCACGATCGCGGCGGAGAGCCCGATGTTCTGCAGCATGATCGTCCGTGCTCGGCGGGCGTGTTGTAGGGCTTGCGGCAGGTGTCGCAGGTCGGTGCCCATGAGCGCGATGTCGGCGGTCTCGATGGCGACGTCGCTGCCCATGGCGCCCATCGCGATACCGACGTCGGCGCTGGCCAGTGCGGGCGCGTCGTTGACACCGTCACCGATCATCGCCACCACTCGGTGCTTTTTCTGCAGTTGGCGGACGAGGTCGGCTTTGTCGGTCGGTTTGAGTTCGGCGTGCACCGTGTCGATTCCCGCCTGTGCGGCGAGCGTCGCGGCGGTGCGTGCGTTGTCGCCGGTGAGCATCGCGACGGTCATCCCGGCGTCGCGCAGTCGAGCGATGATCTCGGGGGCCTCGGGGCGCAGTTCGTCGCGGATGCCGACCACGCCCAGCACCGTGCCATCGTGTTCGACCACCGCGACCGTGGTGCCGTTCTCCTGTAGTCGCCGGACATCGGTGGCCAGCGCGCCGGGGTCGATCCAGCCCGGCTTGCCCAGCCGGGCGGGAGTGCCGTCGACGACGCCTTCGAGGCCCGCGCCGGGCACCGTGGTCACCGAGTCGGCCGGAACGGGTTCGCGCGCGGCGGCCAGGATCGCCGCCGCCAGTGGGTGCTCGCTGCGGGCTTCCAGCGCCGCCGCGGCCTCCAGCACCCGCGCGGGATCGACGCCGTCGGCCGCGATGATCTCGGTGACCGCCGGGATGTTGCGGGTCAGCGTGCCGGTCTTGTCCAGCGCGACCATGCGCACCGCGCCGAGGGTTTCCAGCGCGGCGCCGCCCTTGACCAGGACACCGAGCCGGCTGGCGGCGCCGACGGCGGCGATCACGGTGACCGGCACGGAGATCGCCAGTGCGCAGGGGGCGGCGGCGACTAGCACGACCAATGCCCGTTCGATCCAGGTCGCGGGGTCACCCAGCAGTGCGCCGACACCGCCGATGGCCACCGCCAGAACCATGACGGCGGGGACGAGTGGCCGGGCGATCCGGTCGGCGAGCCGCTGGCGGGCGCCCTTGCGCTGCTGGGCGTCCTCGACCACCCGCACGACCTTGGCGAGCGAGTTGTCCGCGACGGTGGCGGTGGCCTCGACGGTGAGCACGCCCGTTCCGTTGATCGATCCGGCGAACACCTCGCCGCCGGGTCCGATCTCGACCGGCACGGACTCGCCCGTGATCGCGGAAGTGTCCACACTGGACCGTCCGGTGCGGACGATGCCGTCGCTGGCGAGGCGTTCCCCGGCCCGCACCAGCATTCGGTCCCCGGCCCGCAACTGGTGCGGCGGAATCGTCTCCCCGCGACCGGCGCGCAGCACCGTGACCTTTTCCGGTACCAGGGCGAGTAATGCCCGCAGCCCACGCCGAGTGCGGGAAAGGGAGTGATCCTCCAGGGCTTCACTGATGGAGAACAGGAACGCCAACATGGCCGCCTCGGCGAACTGGCCCAGTATCAGCGACCCGAACAGGGCGATCGTCATCAGGGTGCCCACACCGATCCGGCGGCGCCACAGCGCGCGCAGCGTGCCCGGCACGAACGTCCACCCGCCCGCCGCCGCGGCGGCCAGGTACAGTGCGTCGCCGACGGGCCCGGATCCGAGCCAGGCCACCACGAATCCGGCGGCCAGCAGCACGGCGGCGGCCGCGGCCAGTTGGATCTCCCGCGTCTGCCACAGTCGCCGCGGCGCCTCGGTCTCGTGATCGTCGGTGTGGTCGTGTTCGTCCGGGCCGCAGCACGCGTCGCTCATACCGGGTCCACCTCCGCGTCGGCGTCGGTGACCGTCGCCAGCAACTGGTGTCCGACGGTGCTCAGCCGGTACATGACGAGCTTCCCGTCCCGGCGGGAGGCCACCAGCCCGGCCGCGCGCAGTTGCCGCAGGTGATGTGACACCAGCCCCTGCGACGAACCGACTATCCAGGCCAGGTCGCACACGCACAGCTCGTCCCCGATGTGCAGCGCGTGCGCGATGCGCAACCGCGTCGGATCGCCCAACGCCCGCAGTCGCTGTGCGCGCTGGGTGATCCGGCCGTCCTCGGGAAGCGCCACACGCAGCGACTCGGCATGGTCGAGGTCGAGGCACAACAGCTCACACTGGTCGTCGCTCACCCGGATAAACTAACATCCGTTGATATGTTCGGGCAACATGGGAAACCGGCACTTGTCTGCGGGTGGCCACGGCCGTGAGAGCCAGGACAGGCGGTACAGGGCGCGGTGTCGGCACGGGGCGGCCGGGTCGGTGGACACTGTGGACGGTGTAATTCGAGTCGAGTGAAGCTACTTGCCGCCGAGTCGGATGCTCGCATCGCCAATCCCTGCGCGAGGGTGGTCGGGATGCGGAGCGCTCCGGTGTGGACGGGCACGCCGGCGCTCGATGAATACCGTCTCAAATTGCGACAGTACGACGTCGCCTCGTCGGTTAGCGTGATCTGTGCTTCGGGTTTGCGCCATCGCCCGAGGCAGGTCTTGAGACGCCGAGGCATCGATGTGGACCGGGCGTTCGGTGAGAACTGCGGCGCGAGTTCCCGGCACGCCGAAACTCCCCATGGCCGCCGGAATTCCGGGGCGGCGGGTTGGTCGGCCGGTACCGTACGAGTGCGGCGGTAAGGGGTAGTGACAACCATGACGGTTTCCGGCGAGTTGTGCTGGGTCCCGGCCGCGGAGCTGGCCGAGCGGATTCGCAATGGTGAGGTGGCGCCGACAGAAGTCGCGGAACAGGTCGTGGCGCGTATCGAAGCCGTGAACCCCGAGGTGAACGCGTTCATCAACTTCGACGGCGACAAGGTGATCCGGGACGCCGAGCGGCTTACCGAGGCACAACGTGGCGGTGACGAACTCGGCCCGTTGCACGGGATCCCCTACTCGATCAAGGACCTGACGGCGGTCGCCGGGTTACCGCTGACGTTCGGCCTCGAACCGTTGAAGGACAACATCCCCGCCCAGGACGCGGCCGTCGTGACCCGGCTGCGTAAGGCGGGCGGGCTGTTCCTCGGCAAGACGAACACCATCGAGAGCGGCTACCACTGCGGCAGTACCGACAATCATCTGTTCGGGCCAACCCACAACCCGTGGAAACACGGCCGTATCGCGGGCGGTTCCAGTGGTGGCGCCGCCGCCGCCGCGGCAACCGGGCTCGGGCAGCTGCACGAAGGCAGCGACGGAGCCGGCTCGGTCCGCTCCCCTTCCTCGCTGTGCGGTGTCGTCGGGATGAAACCCACGGGCGGACGCATTCCCCAGACCATCCTGGCCGGCCGCTACAACAGCTGGGTCCATCACGGCCCGATCACCCGTACCGTCACCGACAACGCGCTCATGCTCACCGTGCTGGCCGGACCGGACCCCTCGGACCCGACCAGCCTCCCCGCCGAACACGTCGACTACGTGGCTGGGCTGAACCACGACATCACAGGCTGGCGGGTCGCCTACTCGCCCGACCTCGGCTACGCGCGGGTCGACCGGGAGGTCGCCGGAATCTGCCGGACGGCGGTGTCGGCGTTCGAGGAGCTCGGCGCCCAGGTCACCGAGGCCACCCCGGCGTGGGGGAATCCGATCGACGCCATGTGGAACGGCATCTGGGTGCCCGGCATCGGCAGCGGACACGATCTCCTCGACTGGGACCAGGAGCGCGGCCACGTCGACGACAACCTCATCGAGCTGATGCACGAGGTCGAGCAGTTGACCGGCGTCGACGTGGCGCGGGCCGACGTGTTCCGCGGCGCGATGTGGGACACGTTCGCCTCGTTCATGACAGACTATGAACTGCTCATCACACCGACGCTGGCGGACGCGGCGTTCCCGATCACGCAGTTCGCGCCGGACCGGCTGCTCGGCGAACCGCTGCGCCGGCAGGTGCTCGAGTGGGTGCTGACCTTCCCGTTCAACATGCTGACCACACCGGCCATCTCCGTGCCCGCCGGCTTCACCGGGGACGGGCGCCCGGTCGGGCTGCAGATCACCGGGCGGCAGCACGCCGACGCCGCCGTCCTGTGCGCCGCCGCGAACTTCGAACGTGCCCGCCCCTGGGCCCGATACCGTCCCTGACGGCGACTTTCCATTGGGCTGGACGGGCCCGCCGAGATGGGATACCGGCGGGCGGTGACGCCGGCACGGCTGCAGGGCAGGATGAACGCGACCATGCGGTCGCTGAACCGAATGCCGTCATCGGTGCGCCGCTGGGCGGTGCGGTGGCCGATGCCCTGGGTAGCCGTGTGGCGCTGTGGATCGCCGTCGCCGGCCTCCTCGGCCGGGCGAGCGCGATTTCCTGCTCGCCAGTGCGTCGCACCCGATTACCCGACACAACTGAAACATTCAGAGGGACCGGTTACGCGAGCCGTTCCGTGAGACTCGGCCACATTCGCTGAGAACGGACACGAAAAGACAGGATCAGGCCTCTGTCTGGCCCGGTTGTGGGATCGGATGCAGAGGGGGGACCGGTCCGACGTCGATCGGCGCGCGGTGCGGGTCGAGCGGCCGCTTTCCGGCGAAGGGGAGCCCGCAACGGCGGGGCCACGATCGGCGGGGCCGGGTCGGCCGAAATCGCGTTAAAATCCGACGGGAGTCCACCGCTCGTTCGGTGATGATCACATTGGGGGAAAGGTGACGTCTGAGGACCGGTGTAATGGCGACTACCCGTGGGACAAGTTCGATCCGGAGGAATATCTTCGGAAGAACTACCTCGCCGTCCACGAAGATGATCGGCGGACACTCGCGTTCATCCGCGACTTCTTCGCCGACGCCTTCGCCGGGGACCCGGTGAGAACCGGCCGCCGCGGCATCGACGTGGGTACCGGTGCGAATCTGTACCCGGCGTCGGCCATGTTGCCCTTCTGCGACCATCTGACGCTCTATGAGCACTCGCGCGCGAACGTCGACTGGCTGATCGGGCAACGGAACAGCTGCTGGCCGAGCTGGGCCGGAGTCTGGCGCCAGTTCTGGCTCGTGCTCTCCGAGCGAAAGGTGTACGCGGAGCTGGCCGGGAAACCGCAGGTCGAACTCGCGAGGTGCGCGGATGTCGTCGAGGGAAGCGTATTCGCGCTGGGCGAGACCGGACAGCTGTGGGACATCGGCACGATGTTCTTCGTCGCGGAATCGATCACCACCCGGTACACCGAGTTCGTCGCGGCGGTGGGGCACTTCCTGGACGTGCTGCGGCCGGGTGCCCCGTTCGCCATCGGATTCATGGCCCATTCCACCGGGTATCAGGTCGCCGACAATCATTTCCCGGCGATCGCGATCAACACCGACGACGTGCGGCGGTGTCTTTTCGGGCGCGCGGTGAACGTCGTGGTTCAGCACACCGCGGCCGGAGGCAATCCGCTGCGGGACGGGTACGGTGGAATGATCGTTACCTGTGGTCGCGCGGCGGGCGACGCCGATCGGGACCACCGGGGTAGGCCGCGGTCGATAAGATCGTTCGGATAAAACGCGCGCGCCCGTCACCCGAGAGGGGGCTTCGGTGGCCCCGCTTTCGGCCGATACTGATATCCACGCTACCTTCCGTCGCGTGACGAAAGGCCTAATCTTTTTCGTGTAGGGTCCTGACGTCGAGGCGACGGTCACCAGCGTGGCGTGCCCGCTCGGTATCGGCTTTCCTGAGGTGGCGAGAGTGAGACTTCAACCGAGGCAGCAGCTCCTCGATGTGTGGCGGTCCGTGGTGACCACCGCATACCGGGACCGCAAGTGGGAATGGGGCGGCCGGGAAGAGCCGAATTCGGTCAGCGACGCCGAGCAACTGCTCTGCCTGCTCTATCCGGCGACCGAGTTGGCCAGCCTGGCGCTCGACCGCCCGGACGCGATGGCTTCGGACGTGCAGAACGCGGTCAGGGAGTTCGGCGACCCGATCCGCATTCCGCAGGTCATGCTCGACCTGCTCATCGACTACCTCGCCCGGTACACCGGCGAGGACGGTGAGCCGGAATTCGGCGGTGGGAGCTACCTGCGCACCCTCGGTGCCGGCCCGGTCCCGGACGACGGGCCACCAATGATCACCCAGGACCAGCGGAAACTGGGCGTCGTCGACTCGTACTCGATGTCGGTGACGCTGTGCCTCGCGTCGCTGGGCTTCCTGGGCGTCTTCGACCAGTCGGTACGCCGGCCGGATCTGAAGAGCAAGGTGAAGGATCTCCAGGAATCCGTTGCGAAGCGCCTGACCTCGGCCATGATCGGCCTGTTGCGCAGTTTCACGGTGCAAAGCGTCGAGCCGGACAGCGAAGTCGCCCGCGTCATGATCAGCACGGTGAACCAGGTCGGGGCGCCCGAGCACGTCGTGCTGGACGACCTGCGCACCAGGCTGGGCCGGTTGCGCGCGCGCCTGCGGGACGACGTGCGGATCGGTATCGACCGGAACACGGTCGATCTCGACAACGAAAACCTGTTGTTCGAATGCGGCTGGAGCTGGGGAATCGCCCGCAACGCCAGGTCGGTCGGGGTCAACCTCCAGGAGGCGGACCTGGTCGTGAAACCACGGATCTGCGACCAGGAAGGCATCGCCGACGCCCGGCCCTATCTGTATTCGACCGTGGTCGCGCTCGACGGCATCAACGACCTGTTGTCCGCGCGTACCGCCGAACTCGGGCTCCTCAACGACGCCCAGGTGCGGCTGGCCGAGGCGCTGCGGATCCGGTGGACCCTGACCCAGCGGTACTGGTCGACCATCGCGCGGTTCGGCGACCAGCAGTGGCCGCTGGAGGACGTCCCCTGGCGCACGTCCGACGGCGAGGAGTCCGACTACTTCAGTCTCCTGGTGTCCGCGGTGCTGGTGCAGGACATGCAGGACCGCCAGGCCACCGACGACGATCTGAACCGGGCCGTCTCGGTGTTCGAATCGCTGGCCCAACGTGGCCGGATCACCCGCCGGGTGATGATGGCGGACCGCGGTGTCGGGTTGCACGTGCCCGGCGTCCAGATGCGGTTGGGCGGCAGCGAGGCGATCGGTCCCCAGTTGTACTGGTGGGTGGCGGATTTCGCGCCGCTGCTGTTGAAGCGGACGCTGCAGGCGGCCCGGCTGTCCGGCAACGTGACGGCACGCAACCAGTTCCTCCGGCTCGCCGAGACGACGATGGACCATCTGGCCCGGCGGCAGATCAGCCGCGGGCCGGCGGCGGGGCTGTGGGACGACCCCGGTGAGGTCCTGTTCCCCTACGACGAGCGCAAACCCGAGGAGGCGCCGTCCTGGTACCTCACCGAGCGGGTCGTCGAAGCGCTCGTGGCGGCGGCCCGCATGTTCGCCGAACAGCCGCTGCGCAGCACGGCGGTGATCGTCCGGACCCACGACCTGCTCAACGAGGCGGAACACCTGCTGAACCAGGAACTGCTCAACGCCGACACGAGCACCGCGGTGCGGAGCAAGCTCGGCGAGATCGAGGCGAGACTCGTCAGGGCGCGCGCCGTGGTCAACGAGCGGCCGGGCACGGCCCACGCGCTGACCATGGACGCGCTGCTCAAACTCGATCAGATCGCGATCGCGCACGACGACGCCGCCAGGAGTTTTTGACCATGCTCGTTTTCGCTGTTTCCGACAAAGGCGGCACCGGTCGTTCGGTCACCGGGTGCAATCTCGCCTATCACCTCGCGCAGCAGCACGATGTCGCCTATCTGGATTTCGACTTCGGTTCCCCGACCGCCGGTGCGATCTTCGAGATTCCCAAGCTGGATCGGGGAGTCGTCGGTGACGAGGGGCTGCATTCCTACATCGAGGGGCGCGCGACCACCCCGTACAGCGCCGACATCTGGCGCATGTCCGACCGGCGGGATCTGCGCGCCCGCCAGTCCAACGCCGGACGGCTGGTGTTGTTCCCCGGGGACCGAGGCGGTGCCGAGTTCTCGAGCCAGCCGGACCGGGTGAAGCGCTGCGCGGATCTGTTCAGCAAGCTGGACCGGGAGTTCGAGATCTGCCTCGTCGACCTCAGCGCCGGCCGGTCGCACGCCGTGCAGATGGCGCTCAAGGCGACCGCCCTGCCCGCACTGCGCTCCAGCACCGCACGCTGGCTGGTGTTCCACCGGTGGACCCGGCAGCACATCGTGGCGGCGGCCGGACTCGTCCACGGCGAGCGCGGTTTGCTCGCCGTGGGCGCCGACGCCGGACACGCTCGTGACGCGCTGTTCAACTCGATCCGGTTCGTCCGCACCGCCGTGCCCGATCTCGACGTCGACCCGAGCACCACCACGACGGCGCAAGCCAGCTGGCTGAGCACGTGCAACGGGGAGCTGAAAAAGCTCGCCGAACGGCACAAGGCCGGTAACAGCGCACTGCTCGGGGAAACGCCGATGGAGTCGGTCCTGCAATGGCGCGAGCAAGTGATCTCCGACGTCGACGTCTCGAAGGAGATCGCGAACGGCCGTACCATCGAGGCCTTCCGTGACCTGGCCAAACGGCTGATGAACCCTGTTGTGTGGGAAGGACTGTGAGCACACTGGACTCCGGCGTCTACAGCGAGACGACCGAACGCGACAAGATCAAGGGTGTCGCGCTGTCCCACCTGTCCATCGAGGTGGGCCACCTCTACCTGGATGAGTTCCGCCGCGGCGAGGACCGGATCCGCGCGCAGTTCGAGCAGGTGGCGCCGTGGGTCGCCGCGGCGACGGCGGCGGTGTCGGCCGAGGTGCGCGCGGCCGGGACCGAGAACCCCAGGGTCAGCACCTGCTTCCTGATCGACGACTATTTCCGGGACGACACCGATCCGGGAGAAACGATCGGGAAGCTCACCGGGATCGCGAAGCGGTGCGGGATCACCATCGACTACCTGGCGCGGGAGGCCGCGTGCTGCGTGGCCGGCGACATCGAGGTGGCCGAACTCACCGCGGCCATGTTGTTGCCGGAGCCGCCGCCCGGCACCGACGGCCGCCGGCCACCACCGGCGACCAGCGGCTGGTTGTGCAACGGCGAACGTTCCCATCCCGCCGAATCGGACCAGGCGATGCAGCTCGCGCGGTGGCAGCCGCCGGAGGAGTTCGGCAAGCGCAACCACTCGATCTTCCTCGACATCGAGTTGTGGCGGGAAAGGCAGGAGGTGGTCGACGGCGAGCTGACCAGCCGGCGCCAGTGGTCCTGTCCGTTCCTCGCCGCGGTCTGGCAGTTGCTCCGGCTCGGCATGCTGCGCAACTACGGCGAACCGGTGATCCAGCCGCAGGAGTGGACACCGGACGCGCCGTGGCCGCAGCGCTGGCACGAGCTGCCGCCGCTGATCCGGCTCAACCAGCGCGCGGCACCGTTCGCGGCGTTCCGGTCCGTCTCGATCCTGCCCAGGACCTACCTGCCGGTCGAGCACGCGGTCGACGTGATCCTCAGGCACCTCGAGCTGGACGAGGCCGTCGTCCGACAGGTGACCGAGCGGGGCAGTGAGGTCGGGCTCAGCGTGCCGGCGAGGGTCACCGACCGCCTTTCCCACGTGTTCATCGACGGTGAGCGCTGAATGGTGATTCTCGGCGAGATCCGTACCTGCCTTCTGCACAATTCACGCCCGCTGCCGAAGGCGGTCGTGACCGAGCTGCTCGGGCTCAAACCCGGCCGGCGGGTGCGGGTCAGCGATCGCCCGGTCAATCTTTCGGTTTCCCCGGAGCTGACCGTCGGCGTCGACTGCCGGCTGGCGAGCGAACCGGTGGTCAAGACGCGGGGGATCGGCACGGTCGTCTCGCGCGCGATGGTCACCGGCGGGGTGGTGCTGCAGGCCTCGGCGGGCGCCACGCTGTCCCCGGCCGCTTCCGACACCCGGCAGGGCTGGTCGCACTATGCGCGCAGGATCGGCGTCGTCGAAGTGATCGGCAAGGCGGACGCCGGGCAGCTCGCGCTCGGCCACCGGACGACGGGAAGCGGCGGCGGCACGCTCGATCTCGGGGCGATCGGCGAGCATCTCCTGGACGTCGTGCAGATGCGGCCACAGCTCGACCACACGACCGCGATCCGCGCACGGACCACCCGGGTCCGCTGGAGCGCGAGGTGCGTGGCCGGCGACCGGTCCGAACCAGCGGTGCGCCTGCATGTGGAAGACGAGGTGGTGCGGACCATCGAGCTGGTGGTCACGGCGGAACAGCTCGGTGCGGTGCAGCGGTTCTGCGAGGACGTGGCGTTGCACGACTGGCTGCTGACGACGCTCGGCAACACCATCGACCAGGTGGCCCGCGGCGACGACGACCGGATCGACGTGCTGGCCTCGGCCGTGGAACGCGTGGTGCATCTGTGGATGCCGGGCGCGCACGTCGATCCGGCGATGCAGGTCCTGTGGGACAAGCTGGAACGGCAGCCCGGGTTCAGCCGCCAGTGGGGCGCGCAGGTGGCCCAGATCCGTGATCTGGTCGCGCTGCGGACCTTGAAGGCGCTCGAAGAGGCCCGCCGCCGGGAGACCGCCGACTGGTAGCGCGTCAGGTGCGGAACCAGCGCCGGACCAGCAGGGCGAAGAACACGCTCAACGACACGTATCCGGTGTAGCTTTCGATCCCCAGCAGTACCCGGGCCACGCTCGGGAGCGCGACGGTGTCGCCGCTGCCGAGCGGGTTGAGATAATTGGCGAAAGCCATGTAGACACTCTCGCCGACCGGTTGGTGCGCGACCAGCGCGATGACGACGCAGAATACGATCGGTTGAGCCAGCACCCACAGCAACAGGCGATAGGGCTGGTACCCGTAGCCGCACAGCACGGACGAAACGGCGGCGACGGCCCGGTCCCACCCCGGCTCGGTGGCGCGATGACGGCAGCGTTCCTTGGCGAACAGGCAGCGGTCGCGCTTGACGTGCTGGTTGAGCAGAAGGTAGATGTCGGCGGCCCGCTCGAAGGCGAGCTCGGCGTGGAGCAACAGGCCGTCCTCCTCGCACGCCGCGCCGACGCGCTGGAAAACCTCGGCCAGCTGGGCGTTCTGCGCCCGGGTCTGCCGGAGCGGCCCGCGTGACTCGACTTCCGCGGCCATCAGCGCGGCCATCGTCGCCCGGCGCCGTTCGTCGGCGGGCGCGTCCAGGTGTGCGTCGTAGAGCTGCGCGAACACCAGATTGTTGGGCAGGCGGGCGCCCGGTGGGCGGTAGCGGTCGAGAACACCCGCGGTCAGGCGCTCGAACCGGTCGAGCAGGGCGCCCTCCTCGGCGCGCAGGGCGCCTCGCCCCAGCGCGTCGTCGACATACTCCACATACCGATCCGCGCGCCGGACAACGCGGATTGTGGTTGATTCGACGTAATCGGCTGGCTCCGGCGAAAGCGCGGACATCTGTCCAGTGTCGAGTACCGGGCACTTCCGTCAAAGACGCTGTTCGGCGGAGCCCATTTCGGCCATTTCCGGCGCGCCCGCCGCCGTCCGGCCGGGGCGGCGATGAGCCCGCGACGTGCCGGATTGTCGGGCCGTGCGGATTATTCGGTGTTTCCGCGCCCGTGGCACCCGTCCCGCTGTAACGGGCCATCCCGTCCGGAAGATCAACCGGCGTGGAAGCTGATCAGTGGTGGGCGGTCGTCGTGCACCGCACGCTGGTTCACGGGCGTGTGAGGCTCAGTCTGTTGGGGGCAGCAGGCGGGCGAACACGATCATGTCGCGTTGTTCGTCGCCGAAGCGGTAGTAGGAGCGCAGTGTTCCTTCTTCGGTGAACCCCAGTGCCCGGCAGACAGCCTGGGATGGATGGTTGTCGGTCTCAACGAGCGCTTCCAGCCGGAGGAGTCCCAGTTGGCGAGCAAGGTCGGGGAGAAGCGCGAGCGCGGCTTTGGCGAAACCCTGTCCGCGGTGGCGATGCAGGATCCAGTAACCGACGGCGGCTCGACGGTGCGTCCAGTTGATTCCGTTGATCGTGGCCATGCCGACGACGTCTCCGTTCTCGGTCGTGGTGATCGCCATCGGGCGTCCTCGGCCTTCGGCTGCCTGATCGTGTTGGCGACGCAGCCAAGCGTGGCCTTCTTCGGTGGTGTAGCTGCTCGGAATGGTGGTGATCAGTGGGAGGTAAGGATCCCTGCTGGCCTCAGCGATCACCGGCAGGTCGCTCGGCAGCCACGGCCGGAGCGTGACGAGGTCGTTGGATCGGGGACCGAGCGTGCGCAGGTCGGGTGGTGGGGGCGTGTCTTCGCCGGGTTGGTGCGGGAGTGGGTCGGCGTCGATGTTCGGGTCGTGGGTCATGGTCACCTTTCGAGTGCGGTACAGCCTGCTGTACCGCACTTCGGGTGTGCACGGGAATGACCTTGGGCCGGGAAACTGGTGAACTTTTCACATCAAGCCAGTCGCCTTCTCCCGAAAGGAAAACCACCGCGACGACCATCCACAGCCACGCGACCGTCGCCGACCCGCCCGTGCGGCGAACCGGGTTACGGGGCAGCGTCGGCCGCCGCCCGCTCATCTGGTTCCTCTCGCTGTCCTTCCTGCTCAGCTGAGTCGCCTGGCTGCCCTACGTGCTGTCCGAGGACGGTCTCGGCATCCCGCACTTCGGGTTTCCGGTCATCTCGGGCACCACCCGGCTGCTCGGTGTGCTGCCCGGCGCCTACCTCGGCCCGATCAGCAGCCACAGCAACGCGACCATCGCCAGCACCGCCGTGCCCAGCCCACCGACGATGTGGTCGAGCGCGTCCAATCGCCCCGGCCGGGCTCGATCCCGAAGACGCGATCGCCGGCGTCGTGCACACCGCCGCGACCCTCACCCGAGTCTTTGTCCAGGAGAACACCCGAGAGAGCGACTTAACACTCCACAGTAGACATTCCACCGCGCGGCGGGAACAGAAGGCGCGGAAGCGGCTGGGCGGAGCGTGTCTCCGGTGGCGGCGGCACCCGGGTGTTCTGGAGCGCGCCCCTCACCTGAACCGCAGAGCACGCGAGGAGGACCGGACCAATGGTCTTTGGTCCTTCGCGTCAGGGGACTTTCGGTGCGGCGCAACGCATGGCCGAGCCGTACGCTGAGTACGAAAGGTGGTGTCGGAGTGATCAAGGTTTTTCTGGTCGATGACCACGAGGTGGTACGGCGTGGGGTGGCCGATCTGCTGGCGGCCGACCCCGAACTTTCCGTGATCGGCGAGGCGGCCAGTGTCGCACAGGCGCTGGCGCGTGTTCCCGCCCTGCAACCGGACGTGGTCGTGCTGGACGTACGGCTGCCCGACGGCAACGGCATCGAACTCTGCCGCGAACTGCGGTCGAAACTGCCCGAGCTCAACGTCTTGATGTTGACGTCCTTCACCGACGAGGAGGCCATGCTCAACGCCATCCTGGCCGGCGCGGGCGGTTACGTCATCAAGGACATTCAAGGGATGCAACTGACCTCCGCGGTCCGTGACGTCGGTTCCGGCCGCTCGCTGCTGGACAACCGTGCCGCCGCCATCCTCATGGCCAGGCTCCGTGCCGCCGCGAACAGCAGCGGACCGCTTGCCGGACTCGGCGAGCGCGAACGTATCCTGCTCGACCTCATCGGCGAAGGCCTGACCAATCGCCAGATCTCCCAGCGTATGCACCTGGCCGAAAAGACCGTCAAGAACTACGTTTCACAGCTGCTCACCAAACTCGGTCTGCAAAGCCGCACCCAAGCCGCCATCCTGGCCACCAAGATCCACGACACCCGGCAGGCCACCGAGTGACGAACGATCGAGAATGTGCTCGGTTCCGCCGGTGGTGTCTGTTGTCGCGGTGACAGAGCACCGTGTCGCGGCCTTGGTCGACGTCGGGAAACCTGCGCGATCACGGGCGCGACCGCGGACGTCGCGGCCGCCTCACTCGTCGTTCCAGACGTAGTCCAGCCGGTTGTTCACCGCGAGGACCCCGGGAACCAGTTCGGTCAGCCGCCCGGCCGAGGTGACCGCCTTCTTGGTTTCGAGTTGCCCGAGCAGCGTCACCACGCCGTTTTGCACCGTCACGCTGTAGGTTCCGGCTTCGGCGTGCAGCTCGCGCCCGAACACCTCGTGCTCGATGTCGTCACGTACCTGGGAATCGGGTCGCAGGAACACATCCAGCACATCACGCCGGGACAACACTCCGGCGAGTCTTCCCTGCGCCAGCACGAAGAGCCGGCGCACCGTGCCGTCGGCCAACATCCTGGCCGCGACCGGGACGGGGGTATCGATATCGATCGTGCGCGCCGGTGAGGTCATCAGATCCGCCGCTCGCAGTGCCGCCGCCTTGCTCCGGCGCCGTCGGGCACCCCGCGACAGCGCCGGGCCGCCGCCGGGTGCCTCCTTGCGCACGAGATCGGCCTCCGACACCACGCCGACGAGCACACCGTGGCGGTCCACCACGCCGACCGCGCTGATCCGTTCCCGGGTCAGCAGTGTGGCGATTTCCTTGAACCCCGTGTCCGGTGCCACGCTGATCGGGTCGGGCGTCATCAGTCCGCTTACGGTCAACGCGTCCATGGCTGCCCACCGCCCAGAGTTTTCATGATTCGACGCTACGAAGGTTTTCCGGTACCGACAGCGGGAAATAGGCACCGACGGCAGGGACTTCCGACCCTCGCCGACCTGGTTTCGACCAATGCGGTGCGGTTTCGGGACATCGGCTTGGCCGCGAGCGAAGAGTCAATGGTCATCTCGGCCGGGACTCCCGCCTCGGGACTCGGGCGGGGCCGGGTGTGGTCCTCCGGCCCCAGCGCCGCGGGCTGCCCGGAAACGATGCTGTTCACCATCAGACAAAGGAGGCCCTGATGTCCATTAAGGACGAGTTGACGGAGACCGGCCCGATGCCGACTTCCGAGCTGCGCCCCGCGAAGACCGCGGATGCGCACGGCGCCGTGATGACCAACACCGCCGTGATGACCAACACCGCCGGCAGACTGATCGCCGTGTTGCGCCTCGCCACCGGGCTGGTGTTCCTCTGGGCATTCGTCGACAAGATGTTCGGGCTGGGCTACGCGACCCCGTCGGCGAAGGCCTGGCTCCATGGAAGCTCGCCGACCCGGGGATTCCTGGCAAACGTGCACGTCGGGCCGCTGGCCGCCACCTTGCGGTCGTGGGCGGGGCAACCCTGGGCGGACTGGCTGTTCATGATCGGCCTGCTGGCCATCGGCCTGGCCCTCGTCCTCGGCGTCGGACTGCGGATCGCGGCAATCACCGGCACCGCCGTGATGCTGCTGATGTGGCTCGCCGAATGGCCGCTGGCCAAGGCCACCGAGACCGGCCAGGCCACCGGCTCCAGCAACCCCCTCGTCGACTACCACATCGTCTACGCCCTTGTGCTCCTCGTCCTCGCCGCCGCCTGTGCGGGCGACACCTGGGGACTCGGACGCCGCTGGGCCGGCGTCGTCCGGCACAACCACTGGCTTCTCTAGTACTGACCCGGCTGGTCACATTCGGCGTCCGCCCATCGCGGTGCTACCGCGGACATCCGTGGTAGCACCGCTTTTGGTGCTACGGGGGACTTCCGCGGTCAGCGTGCGACGCCGTTGAGCGCCGCCACCTGGTCGGCGGTCAGTTCGAGGTCGACGGCCGGGAGCAGGCCGGCGAGTTGGTCCGGCGTGCGGGCGCTCGCGATCGGTGCGGTGACCGTCGGCTGCGCGAGCAGCCACGCCAGCGCCACCGCGGGAACCGTCGTCTCCTGCTCGGCCGCGATCTGGTCCAGCACGGCGAGCGCGGCCCAGCCCTCGTCGGTGAAGTACTTGGCGACCTTGTCCACCCGGGCGCTGTCCACGGCCGGGCCGTCCTTGCGGTACTTCCCGGTCAGGAAGCCGTCCGCCAGGCCGAGGTAGGGCAGGCACGCCAGGTCCTTGTCCGCCAGCAGGTCCCGCAGCGCGGCCGGGAACCGCTCGTGGTCGAGCAGGTGGAAGCGCGGCTGCACGGCGACGTAGGACGGGAATCCGTTCGCCGCCGACACGGCCAGCGCCTCGGCCAGCCGCGGGGCGGTGAAGTTCGAGGCCGCGAGGTAGCGAACCTTGCCCTGCTCCACCAAGCCGTTCAGCGCACCGAGGGTTTCCTCCAACGGGACGGTCTGGTCGTCGAAGTGGACGTAGTACAGATCGATGTAGTCGGTGTTCAGCCGTTTCAGCGAGGTGTCCGCCGCGGCGGCGATGTTCGCCGCGGACAGGCCCTCGAACCCGGGCGCGTAGCCGACCTTGGTCGCGAGGACCACGTCGTCACGGTTGCCGCGGGCCGTCAGCCAGCGGCCCAGGATCGTCTCGGACTCGCCGCCGGAGTTGCCGGGCACCCAGGCGGAGTACGCGTCCGCGGTGTCGATGAAGTTGCCGCCGGCCGCGGTGTAGGCGTCGAGCACCGTGAAGGACTGCGCCTCGTCGGCCGTCCAGCCGAAGACGTTGCCACCGAGGCACAGCGGGAAGACGTCGAGTTCGGTGCGGGGAATGCGTGTCATACCGGAAGTAACCTGCCTGTTCGGGAGTGAGAAGGGAGTTCGGCTCAGGGCCGGACGCCGGTGCGCGCCGCGTCGGCGATCTGGCGCGCCGCCTCGGGCGCGACGGGTCCGCGGATGCCCGCCGGGCGTTTCAGGGCGCTGCCGATGATCACGGAGTCCACCTCGTCCAGCGCCTGGGCGACGTTGGACGCGTCGACGCGCCCGCCGATGATCATCCGCGTGCTGGGCAGACGTCCGCGCAGCGACCGGATCACCTCCAGGCTGGCCGCCGCGGTGGGCTGGGTGATGATCAGTCCGTCGGCGAGACCGAAGTCCACCGCGTCCACCGCCGCCGCGACCAGGTCTCCGGCCAGCAGCGGGCGCGAGGTCGGCTCGTAGACGTCCGCCCAGACCGGGATGTCCACGCCGAGCCGGTCGCGCAGCGCCATCGTCTCCCAGCCGCACGAGTGCACGATGCCCTCGGCGGAGAGCACCGCGCCGGCGAGGATCTTCACGCGAACGAACTCCGCGCCGACCGCCGCGGCCACGGCCAGCGCGCCGGGGCCGTCGTTCTTGACGATGTTGACACCGATCGGCAGCGGCACGGCGGCCTTCACCGCCGCCGACACCGCGGTCAGCTGCGCGATCGTCGCCGCGTCGACCCGTTCCCGCGTCGGCCGGTCCAGCGAGTTCTGCACCAGCAGGCCGTCGAAGCCCGCCTCGTGGAGGGTGCGGGCGTCGCGCACCGCACCCGCCACCACGTCCTCGACGGTGCGGCCCCGTCCCGCCGGGGACCCCGGCAGGGCGGGCAGGTGCACCATCCCGATCAGGCGCGGACCGCCGCTCACCGGGCACCCGGGACGTTCGGGGCCGACGCCGGGATCGCGCTGCGGAAGATCTGCCGGAAGTTGACCTCCTTGCGCCATTCGTCGTCGAAGCCGAGCATGACGGCCTCCGATGCGACGGCGAAATGGTAGGAGATCAATTCGGACGCGACGCAGTAGACCAGCGGCGACAGGTGCTCGGGCACCCCGGCGGGCACCGGGAACACGATGTCGGCCAGCTCCTTGGTCTCTTCGTCGTCCGCCGCGCACACCGCGACGGCGGTGCCCTTCATGTCGCGCACGGCCCGCAGCTGCTCGCGCGCGCGGTCGACCGAGTAGCCCTGCGGGGCGAGCACCACGGTGTAGGTGCCCGGCACACAGCAGAAGTACTGTTCGTGCGCCCATTCCTCGAGCTGCTGGGACACCGTGTTGTGGCGGGTCGATTCGATCATCTTCGCCATCGCGAACAGCGCGGTGCCGTAGTTCGGGCCGCCGCCGACGAAGAACAGGTCCGTCTCGGGCGACAGCGCCGCCGCGAGCCGCGCGGCCGGCTCCTCGGCCAGCTCTATCGTCTCGCGCAACACCGGCGACAGGCCCTCGATCGCGGCGATCTCGGCGTCCACCCCGACCCGGTCCAGGCGGCCGCCCAACTCGGCCACGCGCAGCCCGACGGCCAGCAGTGACAACACCGAGGCGAGGTAGCTCATCGTGCCAGGGCCGAAACCGACGTCCCGGTAGTCGTACTTGAGGATCTTCTCGGCGGCCGTCGCGAGCCGGCTCTCCGGGTTGTACGTCACGCCCAAAGTGGACAGACCGCGCTCGCGGGCGAACTGGAGGCTCTCCACCGACCGCGCCACCTCGCCGGAGTTGGACACCGCCGTGACGAGCGAGCCCTCCGGTGCGGTGCGGATGGCGTACCGGGAGAACTCGAGCGATTCCAGCGCTTCGACCGGCGCGCCGGTCCACAGCTCGATCGCCATTTCCGCGGCCAGGCCACAGAAGTACGAGTCACCGCAGCCCACTGTGTACAGACGGGTGGGTGCCGCTCCGGTGAGCAGGCCGCTGACCTCCTCGTACAGCGGCCGTGGCGCCCTCGCGAGCAGATCGGCCTGCGCGTCGATCCCCGCGCGCATGTTTTCCCACTTCAGTTGCATATCCTTGTGCAGCAAGGAACTGCCTTCCTCTCGACAACATCCGCCGGTTGCGGGAGCACACCGGCGACGATCTGGGACGGACCCCGCGGCCTCAGGCGGCGGTCCGGATCCGGTTCAGGCGCAGCGACCAGTCCGCGGGGGACCCGCCGCGCAATGACGGCACACCGAAACACTGCACCGTGTAGGAGGCCGCGGCGGTGCCGTACCTTGCCGCGGTCTCCGGGGCGTGCCCCGAGGCCAGCGCGGCGACAAAGGCGCCGCAGAACGAGTCCCCGGCCCCGGTGGTGTCCACAACGGACGTCGCGACGCTCGGGAGGCGCCACGATCCGGCGGCCGTGGCGACGACACAGCCGGCCGCGCCGAGCTTGATCACGCACAGCCGGGCCCCGGCCGCGACGAACGCCGCCGCGGCCGCCGTCATGTCGGCTCGGCCGAACAGCGACGCCGCCTCCTGCTCGCTGGGCATGAACGCGGTCAGCCGTGGCAGTAATTCGAGCACGGCGTCGCCGTGTTCGGCCGAGCAGTCCTCGTGTGGGTCGAGGGTCACCGAGAGTCCGGCGCCGGTCAGCGCGCGCACCCACGCCGCCTGGAGCGAGACGGGCATCGGCGCGATGTGCGCCCAGGCCGGCGGCCCGGCCGGGTGCCAGCACTCGGCCAGCGGCGCGGCCTCGTACAGGTCGGCCGAGGCCGGGTGGTGCAGGAACGTCCGCTCGCCGGTCGTCTCGTAGAGCACCCACTGCGTGATGTGACGGGACGCCCGCCCGCAGTCCAGGAGCGCGATCTCCTCCTCGGCGAGCCATTCGCGGACCCGCGTGGGCAGGCTCGGCGCCAGCGCGGTGACCACGCACGGCCTGCCGCCGGCCAGCCGCGCGCCGGTCGCGGCGAACACCGGCGCGCCGCCGATCTGCTGCATGCGTGTGGTGCCGTCCGGCAGCACGATGTCGTCGACGGTCAGGTGCCCGACCATGAACAGCGGCGCCGCCGCGCCGGCGTGCGGGTTCACAGGTAACTCCCCAGCAGGACACCGAATCCGGCGATTCGGCACAGCACGGCGATGACGACCGCGGCGAGCGCGGCCAGGACGAGGATCCGGTCCCGCCGCCCGAACCGCAGTTCGAGCGCGCTCGTCCGGTGTGGACTCGCGCCGAGGCCGCGGGCGTCCATCGCGATCGACAGGTTCTGCGCGGTGACGAAGGCCCGGGAGAACAAGGGAATCAGCGCGGGCACCGAGTTGCTCACCCGCCGGATCGGCCCGCCTGACCCGAGATCGGCACCGCGGGCGCGTTGCGCCTCCATGATCGTCGTGCGCTCGGCGTTCATGAACGGGATGAACCGGATCGCCGACGCCAGTGCCACGCCCGCCTTGTGCGGCAAGCCCATCGCGAGCAGGCCGGCCGCGATGAGCTGCGGTGCGGTGATCATCATCCACAGGCTGGCGGACACGATCATGATCGAGATGCGGAAGCCCATGGCCAGGCCGAACAGCAGCCCGTCCGAGGTCACCGTGACGAACCCGACGTGCCCGAGCAGGTGTCCACCGTGGACATACGTCGGCCAGATCGCGACGCTGAGCGTGGTGAGCCACAGCGACAGGAACAGGTACGGGCGCAGATCGCCGAACGTCAGTTTCGCTGCCCGCGCGGTGACCAGCAGAGCCACCAGCAACGCGCCGAGCACGGCCGGGCCGTTGAACATCAACGCGAGCGTGAACATCGTACCCAGCCAGGCCATCTTGACCCGCGGGTCGATTCCCGTGTGGATGGTCGAGCCCGTGGGGCGGTAGACGCTATACCCGACCGGCATCGCGGCCTCCCAGAATGTGAACGAGATCGTCGGCGACGTCCCGGATGGTGCCGCACCGCCCGACGCCGAACCGGGACAGCTCGTCGGAGACGGTGATCGCGGGCGGGGCGAGCAGGCGCGCCTCCGGCAGCAGGTCCGAGCGGCGCAGGACGTGCTCGGTCGGCCCGTCGGCGAGGACCTCGCCGTGGGCCATCACGACCGAGCGGGGGATGAACTCGGCGACGACGTCCATGTCGTGGGTGATGACGATGATCGTGCGGCCGTCGGCCACCCAGGACGCGAGCAGCCGCATGATCCGCTCCGCGCCGGCCAGGTCCATGCCGGTCGTCGGCTCGTCCACGACGAGCACCGGCGGGTCCATCGCGATGATCGACGCAACGGCCAGCAACTGCCGCTGCCCGCGGCCCAGGACGAACGGGTTCGCCTCGCGCTGCGCCGTCAGGCCGACCAGCGCCAGCGCCCGGTCGGCGAGTTCGGCCGCGTCGGGCAGGCCGAGGTTGTCCGGGCCGAACCGGACCTCCTTGTCCACCGTCGGGGCGAAGATCTGGTGGTCGGGGTTCTGGTAGCAGTAACCGACCTGGCGGGCCAGCTCGGTCAGTGACAGCGCACTGGTCGGCTTCCCGCCGACGAGCACTTGGCCCTTCGTCGGGGTCAGCAGGCCGTTGAAGTGCTTGGCCAGCGTGGTCTTGCCCGCGCCGTTCTGCCCGAGCAGGGCAACGAACTCACCGCGGTCGATCGTGAGGTCGACGCCGTGCAGCACCGGACTGTGGCCGGGGTAGCGGAACTCGACGTCCCGCACCTGGATCAGGGGTTCGCTCATGCGTGTTTCTCCGCCAGTGCCGTGATCCGTGCGAGGACGGTCACGAGGTCTGTGCTGGGCTCGCCGTCCAGCGGGATGCCGGCGCTGCGCAGCCGCCAGTCGAGTTCTGCCGCCGCAGGCGGCCGCTCGCCACCGGTCCGCAGGAACAACGCCACGTCGGCGAGCAGCTCGGCCGGGGTGCCGTCGGCGGCGATCCGGCCCTGGTCCACGACCAGGATCCGGTCCGCCATCGCCGCGAGCCGGTCGAGTTCGTGCTCGACCATGACGATCGTCGTCGCCGACTCGCGGCGCAGCCGGTCCACCACCTCGAACACCTCGGCCTTGCCGACCGGGTCGAGTTCGGACGTCGGCTCGTCCAGCAGGATGACGTCCGGTTCGAGCATCAGCACCGAGGCGATCGCGAGCCGCTGCTTCTGCCCGCCGGACAGGGCGTAGGTGTCTCGGCCCGCCATGCCGTCGAGGCCGACCGCGGCCAGCGCCCGGCTGATCCGCCGGCGGATCTCCGCAGGCGGGACACCGTAGTTCTCCGGGCCGAACGCCAGGTCCTCGGCGACCGTCATGCCGACGATCTGCGCCTCCGCGTCCTGCAGCACCAGTCCGATGCGGGAGCCGTCGGCGCCGAGCGTCCCGGTGAGGACGTCGTGGCCGAACACCCGCACCGACCCGGTCGTCTCGGCGGTGACCGAGCGCGGCACGAGTCCCTGGAGGCAGGCCAGGAGCGTGCTCTTCCCGGCACCGGACGGACCGGTGATGCCGATGAACTCACCCGCCCTGGCCCGGAAGGTCACGCCTCGCAGCGAAGGCTGCTCCGCGGTGGGGTAGATCAGCCACAGATCCTCCGCGGCCAGCACGATCTCGGCGTCGTTCCGCGTCCGCGGGGCCTGCGGTCCGGGCACCGTCATGGTCGTCGTCTCTCCTCGCCGGGCAGTGTCCATCGGGTCACTCCACCGCGGAGCTGTCCGGAGTGGACGGTGCGGCCATGCCCCGCAGCCTGCCGTGGCTCGCCCCTGTCGTGTTGTCCCGCCAGTACAGGCCGGACTGCTTGACCCGCGGGTAGAGCGCGAGCAGCAGGATGGGCCCGACGATCGCCGGGATGACCATCTGGTTGAGCACGATCGACGCCGTGACACCGCCCCACGCGACGGCAGGGGGCAGCACGTGCGTGAAGTCGAGCCAGCCGGGCACCACGATCGCGTGCAGGAACGATCCGCCGATGATGCCGGCGTAGAGACCGGTCCAGCTTTTGGCGCTGCGCAGCGAGGCGTCCCTGCAGAGCTTGTAGACGACCCAGGTGACGAACGTGTGGCCGAGGCAGCCCGCGACCGAGCCGAGCGTGAGCGCGCCGCTGATCGCGTCGCCGATGGGCATCGAGAACGTCACGCCGACCGCGGCGGGCAGCCCGAACAACGCGACGAGCACGGGAGCCAGCGCGAGCGACGGGTTCAGCCCGCCGATGCCGGGGATGAGTTGCAACTGCAGCGGCCGCCCCGCGATGTAGAGGGCGGCGCACACGGCGACCAGCGCGATCGACCGGGCGCCCCAGACGACGTCATTGCGGACGAAACCGCGGACCGAGACCGTCCAGCCGCTGAACTCCATGATCCAGATTCCCACCGCCACGACCATCAGGGCGAGCGCGATGACGACGAACACGGAGTGCAGCGGCCCGCCGCCGAACAAGTCGGCCAGAAAAGGCACACTCATGGACTCATCTCATTTCTCATAGCATTACCGGAAAGGGGAGGGGAGGAGGTGTTTCAGCCGCGGCGAACCGCGGTGACTTCGATTTTCTCGCTGTTGTAATGATTTACGGCGTACAACACCCCGTGGTCGGGATTGTGCGCGGTGAAATGGAGCTGGCGGAGCACGAGGATGGGGCTGTCGGCGGCGACGCCGAGCTTGGTCCGCAGTTCCGCCGAGGGCAGGTGCGGAACGATGGAGGTGGTGGCCAGCCGGACCGGGAGGCCGAGCTGGGCGAGGCGTTCGTAGAGCGAGTCGTGCTCGCCGAGGTCGTCCAGCGCGTCCGGGCTGGGCAGCACCCCTTCTGGCACCCATTCCTCGCAGAACATCACCGGCTGCGCGTCCGCCGTGCGTACGCGCCGGATGCGGACACACGGCTCCGCGGGCTTGATCCGCAGGCGTGTGGCCACCTGCTCGGGCGGCCGGAGATGGCTGATCTCCAGCTCCGAGACACCGGGTTTCATGCCCAGGGCGCGGATGGTGTCACCTGTTCCGACCAGCCGTTCCAGGCCGTGTTGCAGCAAGGGAGCGGCCTGCCGGACGAAGGTGCCGACGCCTCGCCGCCGCTCCAGCACGAGGTCGGCGATCAGTTCGGAGATCGCCGAGCGCAGCGTCGGCCTGCTGACCCCCAGCCGCGCGGCGAGGTCCGGTTCCGCGGGCAGTTTCTCGCCCGGTCGGAGCACTCCCTGCGCCACCAGGGCGCGCAGGCGCTCCACCGTGCGGTCGCCCAGCGACTGCTGCTCCACTTCCTGCTTGACCGACCATTCGACCACGGACCGGTTCCTTCCCGCTGGGCAGATGTCTGACATCTGTCCAGCCATGACGTCGTTCGCGCACGGATCACGGTATGCCGGAACGGCATGATCACCGGGAATGCCGGCGGGAATGGGACGATATTCGGCGGATCGCGTCCGGCGGGACGGACGCGCGCAATTCAGGTATGCGCTTTTTCGATTACTGGGGGCCGGTGACCGGCCGTCCGACGGTGTGAATGGGAAAACGTTGACACGCGTCCTTCGCTTTGTCAACGGCCCGGCCGCCACCGGTTCCAGTCGAAACATGGCTGTTGCCGAACGCCGCCGCCGGCAGCACAGAGTTAACACGGCCGACGTCGCTGTCCATTTTCGGTCCGAATGGTGGAACGGACGGGAAACACAGGGCTCAGGTCCGCGACGCGGTCGTGCGATGGAGCGTTCCTGGGCTCCGTGATCGCCGGGCTCCCGCACCCCGCACCGATCGCAAAGGTGGCACCACCTCGGTCTGGTTCGCCCGACTGGAACCCGGTGATCATCGTCGACTGTTCGGGTTCGATGGACTACCCGCGGGACAAGATGATCGCCGCGAAGCGGGCTACCGCGGCGGCGATCGACGCGTTGCGTGAAGGCGTCTCCTTCGCTGTGATCGCGGGAAACGACCAGGCCGGTTGTGTCTACCCGGGAGACGGCTCGCTGGCCGTCGCGACGGCCGCGACCAGGGCGGCCGCGAGGAAAGCGGTGAACCGGCTCGGCGCGTCCGGTGGCACGGCCATCGGCCGCTGGCTGTCGCTGGCCGGGCAGGTGCTGGCGAACCAGCCGGCAGCCATCCGGCACGCCATCCTGCTCACCGACGGTCGGAACCAGCACGAGACGCCGGTCGAACTCGCCCAGGCACTTTCGAGGTGTCAGGGGATGTTCGTCTGCGACTGCCGCGGCGTGGGCACGGACTGGAATGTCGAGGAACTGCGGCGGATCTCCTCGGCACTGCTGGGCAGCGTCGACATCGTGGCGGACCCGGCCGGGCTGGAGGCGGACTTCCGGGCGATGACCGCCGCCGCGATGGGCAAAGCGGTCGCCGATGTGCGGCTACGGTTGTGGACGCCGCAGGGCGCGGTGGTGCGGTTCGTCAAGCAGGTCGCCCCGACCGTCGAGGACCTGACCGCCCGCCGGGTCGCCTCCGGCCCGCGGCACGGCGACTACCCCACGGGTTCCTGGGGAACGGAAAGCCGGGACTATCACCTCTGCGTCGAGGTGAACCCCGGCGAGGTCGGGGACGTCATGCTGGCCGCGCGGGCCGGCCTCGTGATGTCCACTTCGGACGGAGAGCGCCCGGTGCCCGCGCAGGGACTGGTGAAGGCCGTCTGGACCGACGACGAGGCGCTGTCCACCCGCATCAGCGGCGAGGTGGCGCACTACACGGGGCAGGCCGAACTGGCCGCGGCGATCCAGGAGGGGATGGCGGCCCACCGCGACGGCGACCTGAGCCGGGCGACCTCCCGGCTGGGTCGCGCGCTCGCGCTGGCGAAGGAGACCGGCAACACCGGCACCGCCGAACTGCTGGCCAAGGTGGTCGACGTGGTCGACCCGGTCACCGGCACGGTCCGGTTGCGGGCGAAGGTGAGCGACGCCGACGCGATGACCCTGGACACCCGGTCCACCAGGACGTCCCGGGTACGCAAGGGCTGAGGGGCGAACCGCACGATGACGACGTTGTGTCCCGCCGGGCATTCCTCGGACAGCACGGATTTCTGCGACGTGTGCGGTCGCCTGCTCGCCGGAGCGCCGCCACCGCCGCCACCGGCCGCGGGCACCGGCGGAGAGCCGGGCCCGGACACCTGCCCGGCCTGCGGCGAACCGCGGTCGGGGAGATTCTGCGAAGAGTGCAGTTACGACTTCGTCTCCGGAGCGGGGCCGGCGACCGCGTCGTCGGTGACCGACTGGACCGTGGTGGTCTCCGCCGATCGCGGCTACTACGACCTGGTGCGCTCCGAGGGCGAACCGGACGGCGGAGGGATCCCGTTCCCCGCCGATCACCAGGATCGGTCGATCCCGCTGTCCGGCGGGCGCATCCGGATCGGCCGGCGCAGCCGCTCCGACCGGGAGCGGCCCGAGATCGATCTGGCGGGACCGCCGGAGGACCCCGGTGTGTCGCACCGGCACGCCGTCCTGCTCGCCGGGCAGGACGGGTGGGCCGTCCAGGATCTCGGCTCGACCAACGGCACCACGATCAACGACGGCACCGAGCCGATCCCACCGGAGGCGAGCGTGCCGCTGGCCGACGGCGATCGGATCCACCTCGGCGCTTGGACCACCCTGACCCTGCGCGCGACTCCTGGACGGAAGGCATGACCCCGACAACGCTGCCGAGCACGGTCTCTGTAGTTCCCCGGCCCCCGCTGCCCGCCGGGCCGGACCTCGCGCGCCGCCGCTGGTCCACGCCACGCTGGCTGGTCCTGCTCGGGGCGGTCGCCTCGCTGCTGGCCGTCGGACTCGGTGTGTTCGTCGGCACGACGGCCGCGGCCGTCGGCGGCGGCTTCGATGTCATCGGCGGTCGCGCCGCGCCCCAGGTCCGCGTGTCCTCGGACCTGTATTTCGCGCTGAGCGACCTGGACGCGCAGGCGGCGAACGTGCTGCTGGCCGGCAATGACACGGCGATGGCCGCCGACCGGGCCGCCGCACTGGCCACCTACGAGCAGCGTCGCACCCAGGCGAACAGCGATCTCGACTCCGACGGGTGCTTCCCCGATGATCCCCGCCGTAACGGGCAACAGCGCGTCAACCGCCTCCGCGCCTCCGGGTGCGGGGTGCTGTGGCTGTCCACAAGCAACACCGACGAACCCCTGGACGGGGTGACCGTGCACCGGTTGACCGACCCCGCCACCACCGCGCAGGCCATCGGCCGCGCCGCCACCGCCGCCCCTGGTCGTCTGGCCGGGCGTCGCACCGACGGCAAGGCGGCGGCAGCGGCGAGCGCGCCTGGGGCGCGCTTGCGCGCGGGACGGTTCTCTGGCCGGTTAAGGACGTTTCGGGGGTACTCTTTGCCCCTCGTGCTGGTAAGCGGGCGGCATACTGTGCCCCTGGTGGCCGGAGTTATCCACAGCAGACTCGACTCGGTCGAGGGCGAGGTTGTAGTTGTTGGGGCGCCGCGCGGGAAGTTGGCGGCGACGATGCTCGGGTTGGACGCACGGATCAGGCCGAGCTCCTGCAAGGTGCGCAGGGCAAAGCGGATCGAGCGCTCGGACAGGCGGGTGTATCGCCCGAGCCGGGCCAGGGACGGGTAGGCGTTGCGGCCGTCGGGGTCGGCATGGTTGGCCAACCCCACCAAGACGATGGTCAGGCTGGATGCGTCGCGCCGGTCGCGGGGGATCGCGGCCAGGTTGAGGGCCCAGGAAATGGCTTCGATGCTCACCAGGCCACCGCCTCGGACAGCGCGAACAGCTCCTCGGCTTCGGCGTCTGTGATCCCGATCGTGCTCGTCCGGCGTCGCAGATCACGCTGGCTCGTGATCCAGGCGTGAAAGCCGTCCCGCGCAGCGGTCTGGGCCATGGCCATCGCAGTCCCGATCTGTGCCCAATTGTCCACGGCGCCGGACCGCAACAGGTCGGCGACCACGCACCACCGGCCGGAGGTCGCCTCCGGAGCGATCCGGGCACTGTAGGCGAGTTCAAGGAACAAGTCCTCGGGACTGACCTCATCCGAGTGAGCCGCCAGGAAGGTCCGACTCCGGGCCTGCGACCACCGGGTTACCAAGCCGGCCATGGACTGGTCGGGGATGTCGTGAGGGCTGCGCATCTGGTTCATCATCGGGCTCTCCGTTCGCTCGCCCGTCTCACACACGTCTCACGGACGGGTGGGACGGGGCGGGATTGGAGGTCCTGACCCGGACTTTATCCGGACGCACCGGAAGGTCAGGGACGCGGAAAGATCACCCTGGACGGCCCCTTGTCCGCTGGGGGTCAAGGGGTCGCAGGTTCAAATCCTGTCGTCCCGACGGCCGAACGAAGCACCCCTGACCTGAGTAATACCAGGTCAGGGGTGCTTTTCTGTCGCAACTCTTGATCAACGCTTGATCGTCACTGGGGAGCATGTGGGGACCCTGAGTGACTAACTGAGTGACTACGCCTCGAAGATGTCGTCCATCACCGTGGCGGCCTCGACCATCACCGGCCGGATTTGGTGTCGGTAGACCTGCTCGGTGACGGCCGTCCCACTGTGCCCGCAGCCGCCGCGAGGAGAGAAGGAGAACATGCCCTCGCCGGTCGGGCAGGCTCCGGGATGACCAGGGGAGCGCCGGCACAGTTGCGTTGGCAGGGTGGGCGCTTGGTGGTCATCCCGTCGCCTGACTGATGGCTATCACGCCGTGTCGGGGCCGCAAGCCTGGCAAATTTGGCCAGCGGGTTCGCTGGGAGGTTGCGGCCCCGACACGGCGTGATCGAGACGCCCTCAGGCGACGGGATGACCACCAAGCAGCCAGTGTGTGGGGAAGTAGCGCCGAACCGAATCGGGGGCTCGCATGACTCTCGCGAGTCCGCTGTGGGCACAGCTCGCCCACGTCGTTTCTCCTGGGCTCAAGATCAATCGCTGCTGACGGGAACCGATATGTTGGTGATGCCGCTACGGAGAGGCGGATCGGTGTCCGAACAGATGCCGCCTGTGGCGGCGGGCGTGATCGGTGTCCGCAGGCGCGTTCGCGGCCTGAGCGCGGGCGCTGTCGCGTTGGTCGACCAGGTCGTCGCGATCGCTGACAGCAGCGTCCGTCTCGCGGCGCGACTGCTTAAGTTCGCGGCGGGCGGTGTGCCCCCGGCGGGAGGTGCGGCGCGCACCAGCCAGCAGCAGGCTCAATCCGAACGCGGCCACTGCCCCCACGACGATGCCGTAGAGAAACAGCACGCCGGTGGAGCCGGTCACGTGGTAGCCGAACAGTGCGAACCCATCCCCGAGGGCGTGTCCGCTGCCCACGTTCGTGAGAATACCAGCTACGCCGATGACGACCGCAGCGACGAACAAAACCAGCCCAAATATGACGATCATGATGACGCTCCACGATTAGCCGTGCACGTCCATTAAACGCCTTGGCCAAGCGTAACGTCCACAGTGTGGCCTGTGGCCCCTGGGCACCTAGAGAGCGTGGCGGCCGATCAGGCAGGCCCAAGTGAAGACGGCGAAGGAGATCGCCACTGGCGTCGAGATCAGCATCGATCAGGCCTCTCCTGATACTACAGCGGCAGAGTGTGATCTTGTGGCGTGTCGTGGTCATGGAGGCGGCCACCGCGTGATCAACTTCAAGGTGTGTTGGGACTCGAAGGGTTTGATGAGTTGTTTGCGCTGGTGGCGGGCGAGTTCGCGCAGGTGGAGTCGCGTCGGCGGGCTCGGCTGTATCTGCTGGGATTGCTCTCGGGCGCGGAGCGGAAGAACTCCTGGACGATCGCGGAGCAGGCCGGGGGATACCAGCCCGGAGGGCATGCAACGCCTGCTGAACCACTATCGGTGGGACGCCGAGGCCATGCGCGACACGCTGCGCAGCTATGTGCTCGGTCACCTTGCCGCACCTGGTGGTGTGGTGGTGGCCGACGAGACCGGTTTTCTGAAGAAGCACCAAATCCGCCGGGGTTCAGCGGCAGTACTCCGGCACCGCGGGGCGGATTGAGAACTGTCAGCTCGGGGTGTTTTTGACCTATGTCTCGCCCCGCGGGCGGGCGTTGATCGACCGGGAACTCTACCTGCCCGAGCATTCGTGGTGCGCCGATCGGGACCGCTGCCGCCAGGCCGGGATCGACGACGAGGTGGTGTTCGCGACCAAACCCGAACTCGCCCGGCGGATGCTGGACGCCGGCGCCGACATCGAGTGGTTCACCGCCGACGAGGCCTACGGCGACAACCCCTGCCTGCGTGACTGGCTCGCTGTCGCCGGGCTGAACATCCTTGGCACTACGGTAAATTAAGCCCGATCATTTTCGGCGTGGCGATAGTCTGGTCACTCATCTTCGACATCGTCCTGATCTACACCAACCCTGGCCAGGTCGGCTTCGGGATCATCGGAGTCGTGGTGGTCGGTACCGTGATCTACTTCGCGATTCCCCGGTCGCGGCGGGGCCGGATTCCGGGATTGGGGCCGGCGAGGTCGCTCGGCGCAGAGTGAGACGCGCGGGTGCGCGGTGCTGGCCCAGTTGTCGTTTCCCAGGCAGGAGAGCTGTGCGAAAGTTCGATCAGGTGAAGCTCCGGTCGGCCCTTGGTCACTTCGCCTCCGGCGTGGTCATCGTCACCGGAATGGACGAGGGACAGCCGGTCGGCCTGACGTGCCAGTCCTTCTTCAGCGTCTCGCTGGATCCGCCGCTCATCGCGTTCGCGCCCGGCAAGCAGTCGAAGAGCTGGCCTCGGGTGTCGACGAGTCGTGATATCTGCGTCAACATCCTCGCGGTCGATCAGTAGGACATCGCGCAGGTTTTCGCGAAGAGCGGCGCCGACAAATTCGGGGAAGTCGAATGGATTCCCGCTCATCACGGAGCGCCCCGCCTGCTTGCTCCGTTGGTCTGGCTGGACTGCCGAATCAGAGATACCTACGAGGCCGGGGACCACTGGCTGGTCGTCGCCGAGGTCCTCGAGCTGCACATCGGAACCGGGCAGCCACTCCTGTTCTGCCGGGGGAGCTTCGGCGGAATCCGCTCGTGATGGTGAGAAACAGAAGGGTTGGTACAGTGGGACGTCTCGATGGCCAGGTTGTTTTCATCACCGGGGTCGCCCGGGGGCAAGGTCGGTCTCATGCCGTTCGGCTGGCCGAGGAGGGCGCCGACATCATCGGAGTCGACATCTGCTCGGACATCGCCACGGTTCCCTACGGCGTGGCCACGAAGGCGGACCTCGACGAGACCGTGCGCCTGGTCGAGGCAACGGGCCGGCGGATCCACGCCGAGCCGGCCGACGTTCGCGATCTGGCCGGGTTGGAGGCAGCCGTCGCGGCGGGCCTGTCGCGATTCGGCCGCTTGGATGCCGTTGTGGCGAATGCCTGCACCGTCAATGGCGTCGGATCGGCATGGCTGTTGACCGAAGAACAGTGGAATGACCAGATCGAGATCGGGCTCACCGGCACGTGGAAGACATTGAAGGCGACCATTCCCGGCTGTTGCATCAGGATACCGGTGGGGCCATTGTCCTGATCAGTTCCACCGCCGGTCTGGCCTACGATCTGAACTTGGCGCATTACACCGCCGCCAAGCCAGGGTGACCGGGCTGATGCGTGAGCTGGCAGCGGAACTGGCGCCGTACTCGATTCGCGTCAATTCGGTCCATCCGGCGAACGTCCGATCGCCCATGACGGAGAACCGGACGATCACCGAGCTCTTTGCCGGCGGGCGTGCCGGGGCCCGGTTCGACGACGGTGACGTCGTTGCCGCGTTCCAGGACCTGGCCGCGCTGCCGGTTCCCTACCTGGATCCGGTCGACATCAGCAATGCCGTTCTCTATCTTGTCTCCGCGGAGGCCCGATACGTCACCGGAACGACTCACGTCGTCGACCTCGGGGGGCTCCTTCCGTACAAGGCACCGCTCCGTCGCTCAGCCTCATGAGCGCGGACAGCACGGTGGCCGGCCCTGAGCCTCATCAATCGAAGGAGACCGAATGGGGTCAGCGCTCCCGACCTACGACACACTTCTGACGCAGCGGCACGATCCCGCCACGCTGGTGGTGACCCTCAACCGCCCGGAGCGGCTCAACGCGCTGAGCTTCCAGATGTTCGACGAGCTGACGGACGTCTGCGACCGGATCGAGGGCGATGACTCCGTGCGTGCCGTCGTGGTCACCGGCACGGGACGGGGCTTCTGCTCAGGCCTTGACCTGAACGCCGCCAGGGCACTCGCCGACATGTCGCCGCTCGAGTTTCTCAAGGGGCAGGAAACATGGTCTGGGACGGCCCTTGCTCTCGCATCACTCACGACACCGGTAATCGCCGCTGTGAACGGTCCAGCCTCGGGCGCGGGAATGAGCCTTGCCTTGGCGTGCGACCTGCGCGTGGCGTCCGAACTGGCGACGTTCAACGCCGCTTTCATCCGGATCGGCCTCAGCGGTGGAGACATGGGCAGCTCGTACTTCTTGCCCAGGCTCGTCGGCGTCGGCGCCGCGAGCGAATTGTTGCTGACGGGCAGGTTCGTCGATGCCGACGAGTCTGTTCGCATCGGCCTCGTCAACCAGACCGTGCCGGCAGACCGCCTGCTCCCTGCCGCACTCGACCTTGCGGCACAGATCGCGGCGAACTCGCCGCTCGGCGTCCGGCTCACCAAACAGGCAATCGCTGCCAACGCCGGAGCGGGCAGTTTGATCGCTGCTCTTGAACTGGAGAATCGGAATCAGGCGCTGACCGCCCGGAGCAACGACATGCTCGAGGCGCTGAACGCCTTCATCGAGCGGAGGAAGCCCGAGTTCACGGGCACGTGATTCAGCGCCCGTCGTCGATCGACGGTCCGGCGACTTCTTCGGTTGTTGTCGTTGGTTCCGGATGCCCGTGATGGTCGTGGTCCGGCGAACCCTTCATGGCGCTGATAGCGGGGGAGTCTGGATACGCCGTGCGGAGTGTGGCGATCCTGGACCCGGACGATGAGCTCGGCGGCCACTCGACGGTGACGCTCATGCACTTCGGCACCGCGTCGACGTTTCTGGCGGCCGAACCGGGGAACCTAAGGCAGGTGGTGGTGGGCAGCGGTGTGACGAGTCGACACCCGCAGCGCATATCGATCGACAAGGAAAATCCGATGAGTTTCAACACCCGAAACGGCACCCGTGGGGCGCGGCAGCCCTCCGCGGGGTTTCTCCTGCGGCAGGTGAACCGGACGGCCATGAACCGGATCCGCCGCACGGGCGGCAAGTTCATGGGTATGGACGCCCTGATCCTGACCACCATCGGCGCCAAGAGCGGAGCCGAACGCAAGACGCCGGTGGGCTGGTTCCCCGGTCCCGACGGCAGTTGGCTGATCGTGGCGTCGGCGGCCGGGGCGCCGAAGAACCCGGCGTGGTACTACAACCTCGCGGCACATCCGGACCGGATCCACATCGAGGTGGCCGGCCAGGAGGTCCCCGTCACGCCCGAGCAACTCCAGGGTGCGGAACGTCAGCAGGCCTGGCAGCAGATCATCGGTGCCGTACCCCGGTTCGCGCAGTACCAGAAGAAGACCGATCGCGAACTGCCGATCATCCGGCTGACGCGCCGGACCGGCTGAATCAGCGCGGTCGGGCACGATCCGGTCGGGAAGGTCAGCCGGCCAGGCCGATGACGAACCACATGAACCCGGCGCCGGCCACGGTGCAGAGCAGCGTCGAGCGGGACGGGTGCGGGCTGTGCGCCTCGGGAAGGATGTCGGAGGTGGCCAGGTACATCAGGAAGCCGGCGAAGAAGCCGAGGTAGAGGCCCACGACATGCTCTGGGATGGTGAAGGCCAGCGTGATCGCCGCACCGGTGACCGGGGCGATCGCGTCGATCGCGAGCAGGGCCAGCGCCCGGCGGCGGCTGTTTCCGTAGAGGCGGGTGATCGTGTAGGTGTTGTAGCCGTCGGCGAAGTCGTGGGCCAGCACGGCGACCGCGACCACGGCGCCGAACGAGTTGTCGACCTGGAACGCCGCTCCGATCGCGAACCCGTCCATCATGCTGTGGACGCCGAGCCCGGCGGCCGCCGCGATTCCCAGGCGCGGACTGCGGTCCTGGGACCGCGGCCCTGCCGCGGGCTCGGGGGAGCCGCCGTGCGCGTGTCCGCCATGCTCGTGCGCCGCGTACTCGCTTTCGTGCGCCCGGTGGATCGCGACGGAGCGCTCGGCTGTGTGCAGGACCAGGAAACCGAGCGCGAACATGACCAGCCCGGCGGGGACGCCCCACAGCTTGTCCGGTGTCGCGTCGAGCGACTCGGGCAGCAGGTCGAAGGCGACGACCCCGAGCATCAGTCCCGCCGCCACGCCGAGCAGCAGATGCCGCCGGTCGCTGAACCTCCCCGCGCCCAGACCACCGAGCAGCGTCATCACAAAGGCCCCAGCGGCCACCAGTACCGGCATCAACGCACTCGCATTCTCATCGCAGCACTTCGTGAGAATGATAACTCTTTTCAATAAAATGCGAGAGTGACAGCGGACACGTGCGGCTCCACCCTGATCAGACGTGCGGGCGAAGCCGAAGGACGTTCGTACGACGAGGGTTTCGTCGGGGCCGGGGCCGGGGCCGGGGCCGGGGCCGGGGCGCGGCGCTTGGATCAGCTCGCGCCCCGGTCGTGGTCATCCCGTTGCGTTCGCCGCGGTGGGTGTGGAGGGGTCACACGGTCTGTGCCGTGATGCTCTTGAACCCTCGTAGCCTCAGGCTGTTGCCGACGACGAAGACGCTGGACAGGGCCATGGCGGCGCCGGCGAGCATCGGGTTCAACAGGCCCAGTGCGGCGATCGGGATCGCGGCGACGTTGTAGGCGAAGGCCCAGAACAGGTTCGACTTGATCGTGCCGAGCGTCCTGCGGGACAGCCGGATCGCGTCGACCGCGCTGAGCAGGTCGCCGCGGACCAAGGTGATGTCGGATGCCTCGATCGCGACGTCGGTGCCCGTTCCCATCGCGAGACCCAGGTCGGCCCGCGCGAGCGCCGGGGCGTCGTTGACGCCGTCGCCGACCATCGCGACGATCTTGCCCTCGCCCTGCAGCCGGGCGACGACGTCGACCTTGCCCTTCGGGAGGACCTCGGCGATGACCTCCTCGATGCCCACCTCGGCGGCGATCTGCCGGGCCACGGCCTCGTTGTCGCCGGTGAGCAGCACCGGGGTCAGCCCGATCCGCTTCAGCCGCGCGATGGCCTCGGCGCTGGTGGGCTTGACGGTGTCGGCGACCATGAGCACGCCGCGGGCCTTACCGTCCCAGCCGACCGCGACGACGGTCTTGCCTTCGCTCTCGGCCCGCGCCTTGCCGGCGGCGACCTCCGGGCTCAGTGACTGGGACCACTCGGCGAGCAGCGATTCCCGGCCCACGAGCACCGCGTGCCCGTCGACAACGCCCTGCACGCCTTTGCCCTCGACGTTCACGAAGTCCTCCGGGGTGAGCAGCGCCCCGGTCTCCTGGGTGGCGGCCTTCGCGACGGCTTGCGCGATCGGGTGCTCGGAGGAGTCCTCGAGCGCGCCGGCCAGGCGCAACAGCTCCGCCCGGTCGGTGCCTGGTTCGGTGCGCACGTCGACCAGGGTCATCTTCCCGGTGGTGACGGTGCCGGTCTTGTCGAGGACGACCGTGTCGACCTTGCGTGTGGACTCGAGCACCTCCGGGCCCTTGATCAGGACGCCCAGCTGCGCGCCACGGCCGGTGCCGACCAGCAAAGCCGTCGGCGTCGCCAGTCCCAGCGCACAGGGGCAGGCGACCACGAGCACCGCCACGGCGGCGGTGAATGCGGCAGCCGCCGGGAACCCGGCGGCCAGCCACCCACCCAGTGCGATGACCGCGAGGCCGATGACGACCGGGACGAACACGCCGGAGATCTTGTCGGCCAGGCGCTGCACTTCGGCCTTGCCGGTCTGTGCTTCCTCGACGAGCTTCGCCATCTGCGAGAGCTGCGTGTCCGACCCGACGCGAGTGGCGCGCACCACGAGACGGCCGCCGGCGTTGATGGTGGCACCCGTGACAGCGTCGCCTTCACCGACCTCGACCGGGACGGACTCGCCCGTGAGCATCGACGCGTCCACCGCGGACGTGCCCGAAGCCACGATTCCGTCGGTGGCGATCTTCTCGCCGGGGTGGACGATGAACTCGTCGCCCACCTTGAGGTCCTCGATCGGGATCTTCGTCTCGACGCCCGCGCGCAGCACCGACACGTCCTTCGCGCCGAGTTCGAGCAGGGCACGCAGGGCCGCGCCGGCCTGCCGCTTCGACCGCTTCTCGAAGTAGCGGCCGGAGAGGATGAACATCGTCACGCCGGCGGCAACCTCGAGATAGATGTTCGAGGCGCCGTCGGAGGGCGCGAGCCTCAGCTCGAACGGGTCCCTCATCCCCGGCATTCCGGCCGAGCCGAGGAACAGCGCGTACAGCGACCACAGGAAAGCGGCCGACGTGCCCATCGAGATCAGCGTGTCCATCGTCGCCGCGCCGTGCTTGAGGTTCGTCCATGCGGCCTTGTGGAACGGAAACGCGGCCCACACGATCACCGGAGCCGCAAGCGTCAGCGACGCCCACTGCCAGTACGTGAACTGCAGTGCCGGGATCATCGCCATCGCGATGACCGGAACCGTCAGCACGATCGACGTGATCAGACGGTCTCGCAACGATGTCAGTTCCGGGTCGGCGTTATCCGCGTTCCCCACGGATGCGTCTTTCTTCGCCACCTTCGGGGCAGGCAGAGCGGCCGTGTAGCCGCTCTTCTCGACCTCGGCGATCAGCAGCGCGGGGTCGTAGCCCTCGGTGACTGTCACCTTGGCTTTTTCGGTGGCGTAGTTCACGGTCGCGGCGACGCCGTCGAGCTTGTTCAGCTTCTTCTCGATACGCATCGCACAGGAGGCACAGGTCATTCCGCCGATATCAAGCTCGATGCTCGGCATCCCGCTCGGGGTTGCCGAAATGCTCGGCGCTTCCCGCCGTCCTGCCGCGGTCATCGGACGCGCACCGCGGAGTAGCCGGCCTCGTCCACGGCCGCCAGCACCTGCGCGTCGTCGACCGCGTCGGAGCCGGTGACCACGAGCTTGCCGGTCTGCGCGCTGACCTGGATGTCCGCGACACCAAGGAGCTTGCCGACCTCCTCGCGGACGGACATCTCGCAGTGGCCGCAGGTCATGCCCGTCACCTTGTATTCGTTGGCGCTCATCACACGGTCTCCTTGTACGTATACCCATCTCGGGTGGCTGGTGGCACCCGTCGGTCATATACCGGGTGGGGGTATTTCGATCTAATACCCGCATGGGGTACCCGTCAAGCGAGACGGTGTCCGGAGTGGTCATGGCCGCATCGGGCACGCAAACTTACCCAACGGGGGTATGGTGTCCTCAACCCGAGGAGGTATGCGATGCACGGTTGCGCCGAAAACAGGCACGCGCACATCAAACGGATGCGCCGGATCGGCGGGCGGTCGCATGTGGACTGTCCGGTCGCCGCCTTCGTATCCACGTGGGGACAAGCCCGACCCGATCTGCTGAGGACGTGAGGCGGACGCGGCGGGAACCGGTATGCCCGCGGCACCTGTCCCGATCTCCTTCCCGGCACCGTTCTGGAGCGCACTCATGTCATTTGCCGATCGTTCGCCGCGTCCGATTTCGCGCCGTCGACTGCTGGCGGGAGGCGGTGCCCTCGCCGCCCTCGGTCTGGCGGCGGCCTGTGCCCCCGGCACCACCGCCAACACTTCAGTGCCCGCGGCGAGCCGTCCCGGTGGGCCGGTCCGCTCCTACGCGCTCACTCCCCAGGTGACCCGCGTCGACCTCGGCGGCCCGACGGTGGACACCTGGGCCTTCGGTGACTCCCTGCCTGGCCCACTGCTTCGCGGCACGGCCGGCGACGTGCTGCGCGTGACCGTCGCCAACCATCTGCCCACCGGCACCACGGTGCACTGGCACGGCCTCCCGATCGCCAACGCCATGGACGGGGTTCCCGACGTCACGCAGTCGGCGATCAACCCTGGTGCCGCGTTCACCTACCAGTTCACCCTGCCCGACCCGGGCACCTACTGGTACCACTCGCACGTCGGGGTGCAGCTCGACCGCGGGCTCCACGGGCCGTTGGTCGTCGACGACCCCCACGAGCCCGGACGTTACGACGTCGAATGGGTGCTCGTGCTCGACGACTGGATCGACGGCACCGGAACCACCCCGGACCAGGTTCTCGCCACCCTCGCCGCCGGCGGCATGCCCGGCTCCACCATGCCGGGTATGCCGGGGATGAGCGGCATGTCCGACATGTCCGTCATGAGCATGCCGGGCGGTGCCA
>DASSAD010000012.1:0-19687 GCA_035685725.1 Amycolatopsis sp.
GCCCGGCTGGACCGACGAGCTCACCCGCGCCCGGTTGCACTTCGTGACCGGCAAGGGGGGCACCGGCAAGACCACGCTGACGGCCGCACTCGGCCTCGCGCTGGCCGGCCAGGGACGGCGGGTGCTGCTCATCGAGGTCGAAGGGCGCCAGGGCCTGGCCCAGCTCTTCGACACCGAACCCCTGCCCTACGCCGAGCAGCGGCTCGCGTCCGCCCCGGGTGGCGGCGAGGTTCGTGCCCTGCACATCGACGTCGAAGCCGCGTTGCTCGAATACTTCGAGATGTTCTACAACCTCGGCTTCGCCGGGCGGACCCTGCGCCGGATGGGCGCGATCGAGTTCGCCACCACGCTCGCGCCGGGCCTGCGGGACGTCCTGCTCACCGGCAAGATCAAGGAATGCGTGCGGCGCACCGAATCCGACGGCCGCCACACCTACGACGCGGTCGTCGTCGACGCGCCGCCAACCGGACGAGTGGTCAAGTTCCTCGACGTCACCAAGGCGCTGACCGACCTGGCCAAGACCGGGCCCATCCGCTCCCAGGCCGAGGGCGTGGTGCGACTGCTGCACTCCGGTGAGACCGCGGTGCACCTGGCCACACTCCTCGAGGAGATGCCGGTGCGCGAAACCGTCGAGGCCGTCGCCGAACTCGACGGCGCGGACCTGCGGCCCGGCGCGGTGCTGGTGAACCGGGTCCGCCCGCCGCGACTGCCGGCCCGCTCGGTCAACTCGGCGGCGGACGGCCGCGTCGACGCGCCGCGGGTACGGGCCGGGCTGGCCGCCGCGGGGCTCGAACTGTCCGACGCGACCCTCGACGCCCTCGTCGAGGAGACCGTGGAGCAGGCGATCCGGCTCGCGGCCGAACAGCGCGCGCGGGATCAGCTCGCCGAAGCCGATCTCCCGACCCTGGAGTTGCCCGACCTCACCGACGGTGTCGACGTGGCCGCGCTCTACGACCTCGCCGAGACCCTGATCGACCAGGGAGTGCGGTAATGCGCAACGATCCGGTGAGCCATCAGGAGCGTCACCGACAAGCGGCGGGCGTCCGGCACGCCGAGGGAGCCCGCCGATGAGCCCGCGGACGATCGATCTCGACGAACTGATCGACGACCCGACCACCCGCGTGATCGTCTGCTGTGGTTCCGGCGGCGTCGGCAAGACCACCACCGCGGCGGCGCTTGCGCTGCGCGCGGCCGAGCGCGGCAGGCAGACCGTCGTGCTCACCATCGACCCCGCGCGGCGGCTGGCCCAGGCGCTCGGCCTGCGGGAGCTGGGCAACCATCCCCGCCAGGTGCAGGTCGCGGGCTTCGAGCCCAAGGGCGAGCTGTGGGCGATGATGCTGGACATGCGGCGCACCTTCGACGACATGGTGCGCACCCACGCCGGCCCGGAACGATCCGAGCAGTTGCTCGCGAATCCCTTCTACCAGACCATTTCCACGTCGTTCTCCGGCACGCAGGAGTACATGGCGATGGAAAAGCTGGGGCAGCTCGCGGCCACCGACGAGTGGGACCTGATCGTCGTGGACACGCCGCCGAGCCGCTCGGCGCTCGACTTCCTGGACGCGCCGACCCGGCTGTCCAGCGCGCTCGACGGGCGGATGATCCGGCTGCTCACCGGGCCGGCGAAGGCCGGCGGGTGGGGCCTGCGCAAGGTGGTCAGTACCGGTTTCTCGATCTTCGCCAAGGCGGTGTCGACGATCATCGGCGGCCAGTTGCTCACCGACGCGTCCGCGTTCATGCAGGCCTTCGACAGCATGTTCGGCGGATTCCGCGAACGCGCGCGCAAAACCGCCGAGCTGCTTCGCTCGGAAGGCACCGCGTTCCTCGTCGTCGCCGCGCCGGAGCCCGATGCGCTGCGCGAAGCGAGCTTCTTCGTGGAACGGCTTTCCGCGGAATCGATGCCGCTGTCCGGACTGGTGGCGAACCGGACACATCCGGTGCTCGCCGACCTTTCCGCCACGGCGGCGCTGTCGGCGGCCGAGACGGTCGAGTCCACGGCACCGCTGGCCACCGCGGTCCTGCGCCTGCATGCCGACCGGGTCGCCTTGGCGGAGCGGGAGAACCGGTTGCTCGCCCGGTTCACCCGCGCCCATCCCGAGGTGCCCATCGTCGGCGTGCCGGCACTTCCCAGTGACGTGCACGACCTGGCCGGCCTGCGGGAGATCGGCGAGCGACTCGCCGGGCATTCTCCCGCGGAGAACCGGCCCTAGCTACGAAATGTCCGCGTAATCGCGCTTGGCGGACTCGAGCAGCTCGGCCCACGATGAGACGCCCGGGCGGCGGCGCAGCAGCGCACGGCGCTCACGTTCCGTCATCCCACCCCAGATACCGAAGTCGATCCGGTTGTCCAGCGCCTCGGCCAGGCATTCGGTCCGTACCGGACAACCCATGCACACCATCTTCGCCCGGTTCTGCTCCGCGCCGCGCACGAACAGCTCGTCGGGATCGGCGTCCCGACACAGCGCGTCGACTCGCCAGCTCTGTTGTTGGTTGGAGTCCATGCCCCCAGCTCCCTCGCCCTCGGCTCACGTGCCCCTCTACGTGAGACGTTGACGGACCTTAGAGCCATCTGGTTCCCCTCGCCAAGATCTTACAGACAATTTGTTACGGGAAAACCTCGCGCAGTGCCCCCTTACGTGGTAAACGCCCCCAGCGGACAAGGTCAAGATGTCCGTTTCGGCTACCCTGACCGTTGTGCGCAAGTCGGACGCTTTCGTGAAGTTACTCGGGCTGTGCCTGCTGGCGGGGATCCTGGTCGCGGGGATGCTCTTCCCTGTCGTCGGGGCGGCCGGGATGGCATCCAACAAGGCCAGCGAGACGGTCGACTCGATGTCGGCCGAACTCGCGAACGTGCCGCCCCCGCTGGTCACCACGATCACTGACGCGGCGGGTAACCCGATCGCCACGCTGTACGACCAGTACCGCATCCCGACCGCGCCCGAGCAGATCAACGACGCGATGAAGTGGGCGCTGATCTCGGTGGAGGACCGGCGGTTTCTCGACCATCACGGTGTGGACTGGCCGGGGACGCTGCGTGCCGCGCTGAGCAACAGCACCGGCGCCGACACCCAGGGCGCGTCCACCTTGACCCAGCAGTACGTGAAGAACTACCTGATCAACGTCATCTACCGCAACGACGTGGTGGGCCAGACCAAGGCACAGGAGCAGTCGATCGCCCGCAAGCTCAAGGAAGCGCGGATCGCGATCCAGCTCGAAACGAAGATGACCAAGGACCAGATCCTTGCCAGCTACCTCAACATCGTCGAGTTCTCCCGCAAGATCTACGGGATCGGCGCGGCCGCGCAGTCCTATTTCGGCACCACACCGGAAAAACTCACCGTTACGCAGGCCGCACTGCTCGCCGGCATGGTCAACAACCCGCCCAGCTACGACCCGTGGAACCACCCCAGGGAAGCCCTCGACCGCCGCAACCTGGTGCTCGACCGGATGGTGGAAAACCGCAAGCTGTCACCGGAAGACGCCCAGCGGCTCAAGTCCGCGCCCCTCGGCGTGGTGCCCGACGGACCGTCCAAACCGGCCTCGAACTGCACCGGAGCCGGACCGGAGAACGGCTTCTTCTGCCAGTACGTCGAGGATTACCTGATCAGCCACGGGATGACCAAGGAGGACATCTACACCGGCGGGTTCACCATTCGGACCACAATGGACACCAACGCCAACCACCAGGCGAAGGTCTCCGCGGAAACCCAGGTGAAGAAGACGCAAAAGAACGTCGCGAACACGCTTTCCCTTGTCCGGCCCGGAAAAACCCGGCACGAGGTGGTCGCTTTGGCAGCCAACCGGGACTACGGACCGGACGCGAACCAGGGACAGACGACCTACGCGCTGCCCTCCGATGTGTCCAATGTGACCGGAGCCGGGTCGAGCTACAAGATCTTCACCACCGCGGCCGCGCTGGAACAGCACAAGGTCGGGATCTACAGCACCATCCCCACCCCGCAGAGCTACACGTCGAGGGTGTTCATCAGCGGCCCCAAACCCGGCTGCCCGGTGGTCGGGCGCGGCACCTGGGCGTACTGCCTGCAGAACTACGGCGAGGGCGTCTACGGGCCTTCGATGACCCTCCAGCAGGCACTGGCCACCTCGCCGAACACCGGTTTCGTGATCCTGGAGGAACAGGCCGGGATGGGCGCGGTGGTGAACATGGCCAGCCGGCTCGGGATGCGCAACACGATGGCCTCCAACGTGGCCAACGGCGGTCCCGTCGATCCGAAGAACGACCGGCGCGAGTACAGCATGACCCAGACGGCGTTCTTCGGGCCGGGCCCCAACTTCGCCGGCAACGGGTCCTTCACCCTGGGCGTCAGCCCGACCAGCGGGCTGGAGCTGGCCAATGTCGCGGCGACGATCATCAGCGGCGGCGTGTGGTGCCCCCCGACCCCGATCAACCAGATCACCGACCGCACCGGCGCGCCCGTGATGCCGATCCACGAACCGCCGTGCGAACAGGTCGTGCCGGAAGGACTGGCCAACAGCCTGGCCGTCGGCATGAGCAAGGACGCCAGCGAGGGCACCTCGCGGGAGGCCGCGGCCGCGGTGAACTGGAACCGGCCGATGATCGGCAAGACCGGCACCACGGACACCAGCGGTTCGGCGATCTTCGTCGGTGCCGTGCCGCAACTCGCCGGTGTGGCCATGGTGTTCAAACCCGACTCGCCGGTCGGCGGCCTGTGCGACAACGGAGTCGGCAACGCGACCTCGTGCTCGGAGCAGAACGGCAACATGTTCGGCGGCAAAACGCCCGCCCGCACCTGGTTCGGCGCGATGGTCAACATTCTGGGAAACCAACCCGCACCACCGTTACCGCCGTCGGATCCGGCCTACGAGCACTGATCCGCCCCGCACCGCGCCCGCGACCCGCGACCCGCGACCCGCGCGGGGACCGTCCCGGAGACCGCTGGGCTCCGCGGCGAAAACGGTCACCGGCGACCTCACGTATCCTGAGCCTGTGGGCACGGACAGTGACAAGAACACTTCGAAGGCGACCGCGGCTCGGTTGACCGCGGGAACCCTGGCGCTCGGCGCGGCCGCGCTCGGCTACGCCGTCGGCATCGAGAGACGGCACTGGACACTGCGGACAGCCGAGCTTCCCGTGCTCGCGCCCGGCGCCAGGCCGATCCGCGTGCTGCACGTTTCCGACCTGCACATGATGCCCGGGCAGAAGTCCAAGCAACGCTGGGTCGGCGCGCTGCACGAGCTCGAACCCGACCTGGTCGTGAACACCGGCGACAACCTCGCCCACCCGCAGGCGGTGCCGTCGGTGCTGCGCGCCCTCGGCCCACTGCTCGACCGGCCCGGTGTGTTCATCTTCGGCAGCAACGACTATTACGCGCCCCGGCCCAAGAATCCGGCGCGATACCTCATGCCGCGCGGCAAGAAGAAGCGCATCCACGGGCGGAAACTGCCGTGGCGCGACCTGCGCGCGGCGTTCGTCGAACGCGGGTGGAACGACCTCACCCACGTGCGGCGCACCATCGACGTCGCGGGCCAGACCATCTTCACGGCCGGACTCGACGACCCCCACCTCCGTCGCGACCGCTACTCCGAGATCGCCGGGCGGGCCGACCCGGACGCCGTGCTCCGGCTCGGCGTCACCCATTCCCCCGAGCCCCGGGTCCTCGACCCGTTCGCGGCCGACGGGTACGACCTCGTGCTCGCCGGCCACACCCACGGCGGCCAGCTCCGCCTCCCCGGCTTCGGCGCACTGGTCACCAACTGTGACCTTGATCGCTCCCGCGCCCGCGGCGTCTCCCGGTGGGGCGCCCGGATGTGGCTGCACGTCTCCGCCGGGCTCGGCACTTCGCCCTACGCCCCGGCGCGCTTCGCCTGCCCGCCCGAGGCCAGCCTGCTGACCCTCGTTCCCCGAGGTACGACGGCATCCAGTGCACAAAAGGAAACCCGGCGGAAGGCCCCCAGCGACGTCCGCTAGACTCTGTTTCGGCCCGTTAAGCAGTACCTCGGGGTGTGGCGCAGCTTGGTAGCGTGCCTCGTTCGGGTCGAGGAGGTCGTGGGTTCAAATCCCGCCACCCCGACGCGTCAGATGGAAGACCCCTACCCGCAGAATGCGCGGGTAGGGGTCTTCCGCGTTGTGACACTGGGGGTCGAACCCCCAGACCCCCGCCAGGGGCGAGCCCCCTGGACCCCCCGCGAGTTCGCTGTGCTCACCGCGAGTGCCGCGAGGAACGTTGGTTTGGGTGGGTGCGGTCGGTGAACTCCGGATACGTTGGTTCGGTTGATACCGAGCGTCTGCCGAGGGAACCTCGCGGGTGGTGAGTCGGTGGGTGGGGGGCTACTTGGTGGCGGTTAGTTCTACCCAGCATTGGGTGAAGTCGCCATCGCTCGCGTGCGACCAGGACCACGCGGAACGAGCGGCGCTGGCCAGTTGGTCACGGTCGGTGGCCGAGGCGTTGAGCGCGTCGTCGAGCCGCGATTCGATGTACTTCGCCAAGGCGCGGTAGGGCATGTCGGGGCGAAACCGGGAATGTGTGTGAATGTCGCGGAAACCCGCCTGACCGACCTGGGTGGCGATGTTCCGGCCGGCGAAGGGATCCCCGCCCGACCGACGGCGGAGCAGATAATGACCGCGCAGGGCCGCGTCCACATTGGCGGTTCTCGGTCGCAGGCGGGCCCGACTCCAGTCCGAAGTAGACACAGCGAGAGTGCCACCGGGTCTGAGCACCCGGCGGAGTTCGACCAGCGCGTGCGCCGGCCGCGCCAGGTGTTCGAACAAGGCGTGTGCGAAGACGATGTCGATGCTGTCCGCCGCGATCGGCAGGGCGTACACCGAGCCGGCCATCAGATCCACAGTGGACTCTTCGGGAAACTGCGCGGGTTCGATGTCCAGGCCCAGCACCCGGCCCTCCGCACCGACGAGCGGGACGAAACCGTGCGTAATCGTGCCGGGACCGCAAGCGACGTCCAGGACATGCATGCCCGGACGCAGCAGTCTCAGCACGAAGCCCGCCCGGTCACTCGCCGTGCGTGCGGATCCCATCGACAGCACGTCATCGGCGTAACCCGGTGCGTATCCCTCCAACACGCGTCCACCGTACGGCTTAGACCTGGCAGGATCGAGGGGTGACTACCCAGCACCCGCCCGCTGTGATCCCTGCCCGGCTCTTCGACGATGCCGAGGCCGAAGCCCGCTGGCGGGCCCGGTTCCGCGCGCCGCGCCTGTCGACGCCGGACTGGGCTCTGGATGCCCCGGACGCCAACATCTACGTGTCCAACGCCAGCGGAGTCTGGGAGGTCTACGCGTGGAACCGCGCGACCGGCGAACATCGCAGAGTCACCGACCGGCCCAACGGGACACTCGACGCCACCACCTCGCCGGATGGCCGATGGATCTGGTGGTTCAACGACACCGACGGTGACGAGTTCGGTTCATGGATGCGCGAGCCCTTCGGCGGCGGCGCTCCCGAGCGGGCCGTGCCGGACGTGCACGACGGGTACCCGGCCGGTCTGGAGATCGGGCGCCGGCTGGTCGCCTTGGGTGTCTCCACCGACGACGGCAGCGAACTGTTCGTGCACGACGGCGAGCGCACCGAGCGCTTCTACGCCAGCAGCGACGACGCGAGCGTCGCCGCGCTCTCCCGTGACGACCGGCTCCTGGCCATCTCCCATGCCGAACACGGCGACTCCCGTCACCCGGCGGTGCGTGTGCTGTCCACCGACGGCTTCTCGACCGTGGCCGAGAAGTGGGACGGCGAAGGCAAGGGGCTGACACCACTGGCGTTCTCACCGGTCGCCGGAGATCCCCGGCTGCTCGTGCTCCACGAACGCAACGGGCGCGAGGAGCCGCTGCTCTGGGACGTCGAGCACGACACCGAGACCGAGCTGCACCTCGGCCTGCCCGGTGAGGTTTCCGCGGGGTGGTACCCGAACGCGGACGCGCTGCTGGTCGTGCACTTCCACGAGGGCCGCAGCGCCCTGCACCGGTACGACCTCGCGACTTCCCAGCTGTCCTCTTTGGACACGCTCCCGGGCCGGATCGGCGGCGCGGGGGTGCGTGACGACGGCACCGTCGAGTACTCCTGGTCCAGCGCGGCCGAGCCGATGGTGATCCGGGCCCGGACCGCCGACGGCGGCGACCGGGTGCTGCTGACCCCGCCCGGCGAACCCGCACCGGGTTCGGTGCCGGTCACCGACGCCTTCGTCGAGGGTCCGGGCGGCCGCGTCCACGCGTTGGTCTCCCGTCCTGCCGAAACACCGGAAGGGCCGCTGCCGACGGTGTTCACCCTGCACGGCGGGCCGCATTCGGCGGACGAGGACCGTTTCTCCGCCTACCGCGCGGTGTGGCTGGACGCCGGTTTCGTGGTGGTCGAAGTGAACTACCGCGGTTCGACGGGGTACGGCTCGGCGTGGCGCGACGCGATCGAGGGCAGGCCGGGGCTCACCGAACTCGACGACGTGGCCGCGGTGCACGACTGGGCTGTCCGAAGTGGACTTTCCGATCCCGCACAGTGCGTGGTGGGCGGGGGTTCCTGGGGCGGCTACCTCACCCTGCTCGCGATCGGCACGCAGCCCGACCGCTGGGCGGCCGGGGTCGCGAGCGTGCCGGTGGCCGACTATGTCGCCGCCTACGAGGACGAGATGGAGCAGCTACGCGCCTTCGACCGGGCATTGTTCGGTGGCTCGCCGGAAGAGAAACCCGCGGTGTACCGGGAATGCTCGCCGATCACCTACGTCGACGCGGTGCGCGCGCCGGTGCTCGTTCTCGCCGGCGACAACGACCCGCGGTGCCCGATCCGGCAGATCGAGAACTACCTCGAACGCCTGGCCGGGCGCGCGGTTCCGTACGAGTTCTACCGGTATGACGCCGGGCACGGCTCGCTCGTGATCGAAGAGACGATCAAGCAGACGGCCGCGGAGGTGCATTTCGCCCTGCGGGCCCTCGGCCGTCGGTGAGCGCCGCGCCCGGCGCCGGCGCTCAGTGGTGGAAGGCGGTGCTGGTCTCCGGGGCGTGCCGGGGCCCCTCCTGCTTCTCCAGTTCGGGCAGGAGCCGGGTCAGGTCCTCGATCAGCATGTCGGCGAGGTCCTGCGTGAAACCGTTGCGGCAGACGATCCTCAGCACCGCCAGATCCGTCCGGTTCTCCGGAAAGGTGTACGCCGGCACGAGCCAGCCGCGTTCCCGCAACCGCCGGGACACGTCGAACACGTCGAACGAGGTGACCTCCGGCTTCGTGGTGAACGCGAACACCGGCAGTTCGTCGCCGTGGGTCAGCAGACGGAAGGGCCCCAGTTTCGCGATCCGGTTGGCGAGCCCGGTCGCGACCGCACGCGAAGCCTGCTGCACGGCGCGAAAACCCTCGCGGCCCAATCGCACGAACACGTAGTACTGCGCGGCCACCTCGGCCCCGGGGCGGGAGAAGTTCAGCGCGAACGTCGGCATGTCGCCGCCGAGGTAGTTGACGTTGAAGACCAGTTCGGCGGGCAACGCCGAACGGTCGCGCCACAGGATCCAGCCGACCCCGGGGTAGACCAGGCCGTACTTGTGGCCAGAGGTGTTGATCGAGGCCACGCGTGGCAGCCGGAAGTCCCATTCCAGGTCGGGGTCGAGGAACGGGGCGATCATGGCCCCCGACGCGCCGTCGACGTGGACCGGGATGTCGAGCCCACTCCGCCGCTGGAGCTCGTCCAGCGCGGCGCTGATCTCGGCCACGGGTTCGTAGCTGCCGTCGAAGGTCGACCCGAGGATGGCCACTACGCCGATGGTGTTCTCATCGCAGTGGGCGACGGCCTGCTCCGCGGTGAGGTGGAAGGTGTCGCCTTCCATGGGCACCAGCCGCGGCTCGACCTCCCAGTACTCGCAGAACTTCTCCCAGCACACCTGCACGTTCGCGCCCATCACCAGGTTGGGCTTGCCGGGGCGGCCGAGTTTGGACCAGCGCCGCTTGAGCGCCATCCCGGCGAGCATGCAGGCCTCGGACGAACCCGTGGTGGAGCAGCCGATGATCGTCGCCGGATCGGGCGCGTGCCAGAGGTCGGCCAGGATGTTGACGCAGCGTCGCTCCAACTCGGCGGTCTGCGGATACTCGTCCTTGTCGATCATGTTCTTGGCCATGCACTCGGCCATCAGCACGCGCGCCTGCGGCTCCATCCAGGTCGTCACGAACGTCGCGAGATTGAGCCGCGCGTTGCCGTCGAGCATCAGCTCGTCCTCGACCAGTTGCAGCGCGGCGTCCGCGGGCAGCGGGTCGTCGTTGAGTTGGTCGTGAGGCAGCGACAGCGTCGCGGCGAACGCCGGGTCCATACCGCCGAGCAGCGGGTTGCTGCCGCCGCGCCGGTCGCCGGTTTTCTTGCCCTCGTGCAGCACCATGGTTCGACCTTAGGCCCGGCGGAGCACCGGCGCCGGACATGATGAGGGCTACCTCACGGGCGATAGGAATGAAGTGGCCTCGGGGCCGGGAGTGGGTCAGACCTGTTGGGCCTGCCACATCCAGTGCGCCTTCTCGATCTCCCGGGTGATCTCGATCAGCAGATCCTGGGTGGCCAGGTCGCTCTTGTCGGTTTCGTCGATCCGCTTGCGCAGCCGCTGGATCAGCGCGGCGAGGATGCCCACGACCGCGTTGATCGTCGCCTCGACGCTCTGCCAGTCGTCCGGGTACTCGGGCAGCCCGCTGCTCCGCGTCACCGTCTTCGCTTTGCCGTTCGGGGAGACGCCGATGGCGTCGGCACGCTCGGCGACCTCGTCGACGTAGGTCCGCGCGGTGTCCACCAGTTCGTCGAGTTGGAGGTGCGCGCTGCGGAAGTTCGGGCCCACCACGTTCCAGTGCGCCTGCTTGGCGACCAGCGCCAAGTCGATCAGATCGACCAGCGTCGCCTGCAGGACGTTGCCCGTGACCTCCTTGTCGCTCTCGGTGAGCGGGCTGCTGATCGGAGAGTTCGTCATCGGAGCCTCCTCGGTGATCGGTGCGCCTCCCCGAGCTCTCCGGCCTTCTTGTCCGGAAGCGACGAACGCGGGAATTCGGGCGGGCAGGTCAGTGCTCGGACTACCCGCTCCGCCCGGGGGATAACCCGTTACCGCCCGCGGGCGAACTCGACCACGTGGCGGCCGATCAACCGCAACGTGGCGACGGTCTTGTCGTCGGAGGCGCCGCCCGCCTCGTCGAACTTCACCTCCGCGCTGTTCACCGATCCCCCCAGCGGTGTCGGCCAGCCGCGCAGCGCGTGCGTGATCGTGCGCAACTGCTCGAGGGTGGTGACCGCCGCCTGCCAGCCGTAGGCGACGGCGATCAGGCCGACCCCGCGCCCGTGCAGGTAGGGCCGCCGGTCGGGGCGCAGGTCCTCCACGTAGTCCAGAGCGTTCTTGATCAGTCCCGACAGCGCTCCGTGGTAGCCGGGCGAGACGATGATCACGCCGTCGGCCTCCCGCAGCGCCTCGACCAGACGGAGTGCTTCCGGCGTCCGTTCCGGGATCGCCGAGTCGTAGAAGGGCAGGACCAGTTCGGTCCCGGTGATCGCCCGGGTGCGCGCACCCGCGTCTTCGGCGCCCTTGAGCGCGATGTTGAGTGCCCGTTCGGACTGGGAACCCGGACGGAGCGAACCCCCGATGCCGAGCACCTTGATCACCGAGTCTGAAGTCACGACTTCGAGGCTATCTCCTCCAGTAAGGTCGAGGGCCAGACCGAGATCCCGAGGCAACCGTCACACCAGGCGTTTTGAATGTTACTTAACGCACGAGTAACCTCACCGCATGCCGATGTCGCTTCGAAGCCGCGCCGAGGTGGCGGGGATCCAGCTGATCTACGGCTTGCCGCGCCCGGTACGCAGGTTCATCGCCGGCCGCACGATCCGGCTGGACGGCCAACAGCTGGCCCTCGATGCCCAGCTGTTCCTGCGGCTTCAGCAACTCTCCCGGGTGAAGATGCCCGGTGGTGATCCGGTCGCGGCCCGCGCGCGGCTGGCCCGGTCCCAGGATGCCGCCGTCGGCAAGCGGATCGAGCCGATCAGCGTTCGGGAAGTGACCATCGCCGACGGACTCGTGGCGACCCTCTACACCCCGGGCGGGCTCGCCAAGAGGTCGGGCCTGCTGGTGTACTTCCATGGTGGCGGCTGGGTGATCGGCAGCCGGGCCAGCCACGACAACACGGCGCGGTATCTCGCCCAGCGGGCCGGGGTCCGCGTGCTGTCGGTCGAGTACCGGCTGGCGCCCGAGCACCCCTTCCCGGCCGCGGTCGACGACGCCCTCGCCGCCTTCGACTTCGCGCACGCCAAGGCGGAAGACCTCGGCGCCGATCCGGACCGGATCGCGGTCGGCGGGGACAGCTCGGGCGGCAACCTGGCAGCGGTCACCGCACTGGAGACCACCCGCCGCGGCGGCCCGGCTCCCGCCTTCCAACTGCTGCTCTATGCACCCTTCGACGCGACCAGACGGCGACGGTCACGCGAGCTGTTCGGGCACGGGTTCTTTCTCACCGACGAGGACATGACCTGGTACCTGGACCTTTACGCGCCGCCGAGCGTGGCCCGTGACGATGTCCGGCTCTCTCCGCTATTGGCCGAGGACGTCACCGGCCTGCCACCCGCCTACCTCGCGACCGCCGGATTCGATCCGCTGCGCGACGAAGGCGAGGAATACGCGAAAAAACTGCGTGACGCCGGGGTGCCGGTCGCGCTGAGCTGCCACACCGACCTGATCCACGGGTACGCGAACTTCTTCGGCGTCGGCAAACGGTTTTCCGAGGCGATCGCCGAGGCCGCCGGCGCGCTCCGGATGGGGTTGTCCTGAACGGACGGTGAGGGAGGGCCTTCCCCACGGCGAGCACAGCCGCGCGGATTTTCTGGAATAAATCAAGAACATCGGCGTGCTGTCACCGCTGCAAAACCGGTCTGCGACTGGGCAATCCTCCGGCCTCTGGTGAAGGTCGCTTCTCCTGGACTTCTCCTTGGGCGCTGGCCAAAAAAAGTTGCACGCTCGTGCCACCCTCGACAGGTGCGGGCATATCGGAGCGTGCTGGGGCTGCCCGGCGTACCGGCGACCATGGCGTTGATGCTCCTGGCACGGGTGCCGATGACGGCCATGGGCATGACGCTCGCCCTGCACGTCGTCGCCGACCTCGGTCGCGGCTACGGAGCGGCGGGACTGGTCGGCACCGCGACCACCCTGGGCGCGGCGATCGGCGCCCCCGTGGTCGGCCGGATGATCGACCGCCACGGCCTCCGGCCGGTGGTCGCGGTGTGCGGCACGGCCGGCACGGCCTACTGGCTGAGCACCCCGTACCTGCCCTACGAAATCCTGCTCGTGGTCGCGCTGCCGGCCGGGATGCTGATCGTGCCGGTCGCCTCGATCGCCCGGCAGGTGCTCACCGCGCTGGTCCCGCCCGAACACCGGCGGGCGGCGTTCTCCCTGGACTCCATCTCGCTGGAGTCGTCCTACATGATCGGCCCGGCCGTGGGCATCGCGGTCTCCACCCAGGTGTCCTCCACGGCCGCACTGACCGGCATCGCCGCGGGCTGCGGGCTGCTGACCGTCATGCTGTGGTGGCGCGACCCGCCGCTACGCGGCGAAGACGAAGAACCAGGGGACCGGCCGCCCCTGCGATCCTGGCTGAGCACGCGGCTCACGGCCACGCTGCTGGTCAGCGTCGGCGCATTGTTCTGCCTTTCCGGCACCGAAGTGACGACGCTCGCCGCGCTGCGTGCCACCGGTGAGGTGGCCTGGACCGGTTCGGTGATCGCTGTGATGTGCCTGGCGTCGGCGGCCGGCGGGATCGTGCACGGGGCGGTCCGCCGGTCGCTGTCCCAGTCGTGGCTGACCGCGCTGCTGAACCTGCTGGTGCTTCCGGTCGGCCTGCTCGGGCACCCGTGGTGGCTACTCGCCTTCGCGCTCGTTCCGACGAACCTCGCCTGTGCGCCCACCCTTTCGGCCACCGCGGAGGAAGTCAGCGCGCTGGCCCCGCCCCGGGCGCGGGGTGAAGCGATGGGGCTGCTCGATTCGGCGACCCGGCTCGGTCTCGCGCTCGGCAGCCCGGTGGTGGGCTTCACGATCGACCGGTCCACACCGGCCTGGGGCTTCGTCACCGCCGGTCTGGGCGGCCTCGCCATCGCCGGCACCGGGCTCGCCGCGCGGCGGCTCACACGGTCCCGGGGCCTGCGAAATCCCGTGCCCGGCACGGCCGTCTGACGCCCGCTACAGGCAGGCGGCGCGGAGCTTGCTGATGTTGTCGGCATTGGCCTGAACCCAGTCGTTGATGTTGCCGAGGTCGTTGGCCTTGCGCTTCTCCAGCGCCACATAGGAATCGGCGATCGTGATCAGATTCTGTTTGAGGTCCTGGTCACTCACCTTGTCCGCCAACTGCCGGAGCTGATCGGCCTTCTGCCCCGCCTCGCTCGCCAGCTGGTTCGGATCGACGTTCGGGTTCAGGTTCGCCAGCCCGAGTGCCTGGCTGCACGCGCTCGCCTTGTCCGTGGCCGAGCTGACCTGGTCACATGCGGTCAGCGAAACCGACAGTCCGATCACCAAAGCGAGCCCGCGGAGGAGTTTCATTCCGCCAAGGTACCGGTGATGAAACGGGCAGAGTCCCCAAATGTCTTGAGCAGCACGCCTTCGAGCGGCCGCCCGTACCGCTCGCCCAGGTCGTAGCAGCCCGTACGGCTCGTCCGCCAGCCCAGGCGGGACAGGTATTGGTCCGGGCTCTCGTCGGGCCCACCGCCGAACAACACCGGCATGTCGATCTCGGCGCCATCGGCCGACCGGATGTTTTCCATCTCGTCGAGGACGGTGTGCACCTTGTCGTAGTGCTCCACGGCGATCCGGCTGCCGGGCGCCGAAAGCCGGTGGACGGTGTCCATGAGCAGGCGGCAGGCCTCGCCGGAAAGGTAGAACAGCAGCCCTTCCGCAAGCCAGGCCGTGGGCAGGCCCGGGTCGAACCCGGCACCGGTGAGCGCGGTGGCCCAGTCGTCGCGAAGATCGATCGGGACCGTCCGGCGCACACAGCGCGCTCGCGCGCCCCGCTCGGCGAGCACCCGGTCCTTGAACTCCAGTACGCGTGGCTGGTCGAGCTCGAACACGGTGGTGCCCTGCGGCCAGTCCAGCCGGAAGGCCCGGCAGTCCAGACCGGCGGCGAGGATCACGACCTGCCCGACCCCGGCGGCCGACAGCTCGTCGTCGAGGAACTTCGTCCGCACGCCCATGAACCGGGACACCTGATACCACATGACATCGTCCGCGGGAATCTCCTCGGGCCGCGTCGGCATCGGCACGGGCGCCGCGGCCACGAAGTGTGCCGCGAACGCGTCCTGGACCAGCGCATCCGGTCTGCCGGAGTCCAGGGCCCGGGCCGCCGCCGCGCCCAACGCGGTGATACCGACGTCGGAAACGATGTCCCAGTCGCGCAGTTGCTCGACCATCGAGCACCCACTCTCTCGTCGGTGAAATCGCTTGCACATGGTTTACCGCCGTTGGTTTCCTTGCACAACCCCACTTTGAAGGCGGTTTCTCATTGGCGGGCTAAAGGTCGAAATTCCGGTACCACCGCACGGCAAGACCGACGCACGCGCTCAGCGCCAGCACCGCGAAAAGCGTCCAGCTCACCGGAGCCCCGCCGGCCTGCCGCGCGACCGGGGCCACGACCGGGGCAGCCGCGACGAGGCCCACCCTGACCGTCAGATCCTCCCGCGGCTTCGGCCCCACCGGCACCGGTCCGAGACACCCGTCGACGGAACCCGGCACCAGGTAGCCGCCGGGCGTGCCGGTGAGATCGAAACAAACCCGGAACGAGCCGTCCGGCAGATCGTCCAGCAGGTACTGACCGTCGGGCCCCGTCCGCGTCCCGGCGACCCGCCTGCCCGCGGCGTCGGTCAGCGTGACGGGGACACCGGGGACACCCGGTTCACCCGCGTCCGGAACACCGTTGCCGTTGCGGTCGATCCACAGGAGATCGCCGACCCGGTTGCGCGCCGGTACGATTCCGGCGTCCACTGTGGATGTTCGATGTAGCACGCCGACCGTGAGCGGTGGGGCGCATCCGGTTCCGGGGTCCGCATCGGAATCGTTGCCCCCTTCACCCGCACGAGACTTCGTCCACTGGTATCCGGAAAACGCGGGCGGGAACGTACCGCGATCGAAACACACCTGATAAGCCCCGTCGGGCAGTCCGTCGAAACGGTACCGGCCGTCCGCACCCGTCGTGGTCGTGGCCGCCTCGCTGCCGTCTGCCCTGAGCAGTTTGACCGGAATCCCGGGCGCACCCTGCTCGCCCGCGTCCAGCAGCCCGTTGCGGTTGCCGTCCAGCCAGACGCGGTCCCCGATCTGGTTCGGCGGCGCGGCCAGCCCGACATCGAGGGTGTGCTCCTCACGGTGGCCCAGCCCGACGGTCACCACAGGTGTGCAGCCGGTCGCCGGATCCGCGGCGGAACCAGCCGCGGCGACCGGAGTGTAATCGGCCACCGCGGCCGGCAGGTCCGCCAGATCGAGGCACACCTGATACGACCCGTCCGGCACGTCGTCGAACAGGTAACCGCCGTCCGGTCCGGTCCCGGCCAACGCGACCTGCACGCCGTCCTCGGTGCGCAGCTTCACCGGCGCCCCGGCGACGCCGGGACGGCCGGGAGCGTCCGCCCACACGCGTGCCGCGATCCGGTTGACGGGCGGAGCGAGGCCCGCATCGAGGGTGAGATCCTTGGTATGATCGGCATTCAGCTCGGTCGTGCCGGTGCATCCGGTCGCTGGGTCCACCCCGGAATCCTGGCCCAGCTCACCCGCATGGAAGCGGGTGAACCGGTAGTCGGCGTACTGCGCGGGCAGCTTCGTCGCGTCGAAACAGACCTTGTAGCGGCCGTCCGGCAGATGCGAGAACCGGTATTCGCCGTGCGCGCTGGTCGTCGTCGTGGCGACGACCAGGCCATCGTCGCGCTGCAGGCTGACCGGAACGCCCGAGATCCCCGGCTCTCCGGGGTCACGGTGGCCGTCCCGGTTCACATCGGCCCACACCATGTCGCCGACCTCGTCGAGTCCACCGACGACACCGGCGTCCACGCTGTCGTCGACTCCGTTCGCGGTCACCTGCACCGTCCCGGTCTTCGGGTCCACATCGGAATCGATGGTCCGGATCCCGCCGGCCAGCGGTGTGGTCCACTTCAGACTCGGAAGCGGCGGCGCGCCCGGGAGTGTGTCGGTGCGCATTTTCGAGTAGTCGAACTTGAGCGTGTAGCACGCACCCGCCCGAAGACCGTCCGCGACACCGAAAAGGTAATGTCCGGCCTCGTCGGTGGTCTTCTCGGCCAGCGGATCCCCGGTCCCGTCACAGGCGAGAAGTTGCACGCGTACGCCGGGCAGCCCGGGTTCGTCGCCGCCCTGTATCCCGTCTCCGTCGGTGTCGAACCAGACCCGGTCTCCGAGTTGCGCCGGCTCCGTGCCGTTGCCGACGGTCATCAGGACGTTCGCGGCGCGGCCACCGGAGGTGTCCACGAACTCGGTGAAGCTCGACGCCGGTTTCACGTCCGGCATGGACGCGGGAATGGTCGCGTTGACGCGATATCTTCCGCCGGTGAGACCGGCCGTGGTCAGGGTCAGCGAGCCGTCCGGTCCGGTCGTCCCGCTCACGCTGGCCCCGCTCGGATCGGTCGCGACGACCAGGATTCCGGCGACACCCGCGCCGGTGACCGAGGCCACGTGGACCGTCAGCGGCCCGTCGGTCACGTCGGCGGCAGCCAGCACCGGGACGGCGCTCAACGCGAGCGACGCCACGATCACCAGCAGCTTCCGCACCACCCGATCTCCCGCTTCCACGAGTTCACGACTGGCCCAACCCTAGAAGCGGGTCCGGGCCGGTGCGGGGAGGTGATCACTCCCGGACGGGTGATTTCCGGACCCGCGTGCGGGTCGCCTGCGGGCACGGAACAGGAAACACAGCGACGGGAGCGGGGGACACGGCAGCCGGACGGGAGGACACGACGACGGGAACGGGGGACACGGCAGCCGGACGGGAGGACACGACGACCGGACGGGAGGACACGGCGACGGGAGCGGGGGACACGGCGACCGGACGGGGGGACTCGATGACCGGAAGGGCGAGTTCGGCGACCGGACGGGGGGACACGCCGGGGTGTCTGGTTAGTTTTGGGCGACGAGCTCGGCGATCTGGACGGCGTTGAGTGCCGCGCCCTTGCGCAGGTTGTCGTTGGCGACGAACAGGGCCAGCCCGCGGCCGTCGGCGACGCCGGGGTCGACCCGGATGCGCCCGACGTAGCTGGGGTCCTTGCCGGCCGCCTCCAGCGGGGTGGGCACATCGGACAGCACCACGCCCGGCGCCGTCGCCAGCAGTTCGGCGGCGCGCGCGGGCGAAAGCGGCCGCGCGAACTCCGCGTTGATCGACAGCGAGTGACCGGAGAACACCGGGACCCGCACGCAGGTACCGGACACAGCCAGCCCCGGGATGTCCAGGATCTTGCGGCTTTCGTTGCGCAGCTTCTGTTCCTCGTCCGTCTCCGCCGAGCCATCGTCCACAATGGAGCCGGCCATCGGCAGCACGTTGAACGCGATCGGCCGGACGTAGGAGCCCGGCTCGGGGAACGACACCGCCGCACCGTCGTGGGTCAGCTCCGCCGCACGCTCACCGGCCGCGCGCACCTGACCCGCGAGCTCCTCCACACCGGCCAGCCCGCTGCCCGACACCGCCTGGTACGTACTGACCACCAGCCGCACCAGCGTCGCCTCGTCGTGCAACGGCTTGAGCACCGGCATGGCCGCCATCGTGGTGCAGTTCGGGTTGGCGATGATCCCCTTGCGCGCGTCCTTGACCGCCTGCGGGTTGACCTCGCTGACCACCAGCGGCACGTCGGGGTCCAGCCGCCAGGCCGAGGAGTTGTCGACCACGGTGACGCCCGCCGCGGCGAACCGCGGCGCCTGCGCCTTCGATGTCGCTCCGCCGGCCGAGAACAGCGCGATGTCCAAACCGGACGGATCCGCGGTCGCCGCGTCCTCGACGACGACGTCGCGCCCCTGCCAGGACAGCGTCGTGCCGGCCGACCTCGCGGAGGCGAAGAACCGCAGTTCGGTCACCGGGAAGTCCCGCTCGGCCAGGATCCGCCGCATCACGGCACCCACCTGTCCGGTGGCACCGACCACACCCACGCGCATCAGCGACCACTCCCCGCGTACACCACGGCTTCCTCGTCGCCACCGAGCTCGAACGCGTCGTGGATCGCGCGCACCGCGTCGTCCAGTTGCGCGTCCCTGATCAGCACCGAGATGCGGATCTCCGAGGTATTGATGATCTCGATGTTCACCCCGACCTTGGCCAGCGCCTCGCAGAAGGTCGCGGTGACGCCCGGGTGGGACCGCATTCCCGCGCCCACCAGGGAAACCTTGCCGACCTGGTCGTCATAGAGCACCGAGGCGAAGCCCAGTTCCTCCTTCAGCTTCTCCAGCTGGCCCACCGCCTTGGGGCCGTTGGCCTTGGACAGTGTGAAGGTGATGTCGGTCCGGCCCGCCGTGTTGGACACGTTCTGCAGCACCATGTCGATGTCGATCTCGGCGTCGGCGATCACCCGGAAGATCCGGGCCGCGGCGCCCGCGTGGTCGGGCACGCCGGTGATGGTGATCTTGGCCTCGGAGCGGTCGTGCGCCACACCGGTGATCAACGCTTGCTCCACGGGGATCTCCTCGATAGAACCGGCGACCGTGGTCCCCGGCTTGTCACTGTAGGAAGAACGGACGCGGATC
>DASSAD010000013.1:0-5267 GCA_035685725.1 Amycolatopsis sp.
CATCCCCGGCCTGCACGATGTCGCCGACCTACGACGCCTGGCGTGTGAGGCACGGGTAGTGCCCGCGATCTTCGGCCAGCACGGCGAACCCCTCTACCTCGGCCGCGAAAGCCGCCTCGCCACCCGCGCCCAACGACGCGCCCTCACACTCCGGGACCTCGGTTGCAGCGCGCCGGGCTGCACCCGCACACCCAAATGGACCTCCATGCACCACGTGCGATGGTGGAGCCGGGGCGGCACCACCGATATCGACAACCTCACCCTGGTGTGTGCCACCCACCACCGGCTGATCCACCAGGCCGGCTGGCAGGTCACCATCCGCGACAACCAAGCCTGGTGGACCCTCCCGACGTGGCTCGACCCCGAACAGACCCCCCGCCGCAACACCGCCCACACCACCGGCCCACCCCACCACCACAACAGACCCGACCACCCCGACGCGCCCGACCACACCGACACCACCGACCGCACCGACGTGCCCGAGGGGACCCAAACCCCCGACCATCACGAAGCCACCGGCACTCCCCACGGCACCAACACCGACCGGACCAAACCACCCGACTCCCACCACCTCCCCGACCCCACCGACGACGTCGCGACCGACAACCGCACCACCCCCACCCCACACACCGACCACTGCAACACCACCCGAAACCACCCACGCCCGAAAAACAGAACCCGGGTCGGTTTCACGCCGACCCGGTAATGGCCACGGCGACGCGGTGGGCAGCCTCGTGCCCACCGCCACTTCCGCGCGCCCGAAGCACGGCCGACACCGTCGAACGCTCCGGTCACCGCCCGGACACCACCGACCGTCCACATCGGAGCCCTCCGTGATCCGGTTCCTTGACAACACCCATTCGGCCATTGCCCGGCGACGATGGGCCCCATCCATACCGCAACCGGTTCCCAGGCCCGCGACGCTGCCGCACCGCGGTGGCCGGGGCCGGCTCCAGTTCCCGCCCATCGAACCGCGCGTGTGGTTCTCCCGCACACGGCTCACCGACACCGTTCACCAACGCCGTTCACCGCCGGCATTCAGGGTGTCCGGCCAGGGCTTGCCCGCGCTGGGTGCGACAAAACAGTTCCTGCCAGGCTGATCCGCCCGCACCAGTCCGGCGACAGACGAGCCGCCACACGCCCGCCCACGTTTGTGTCGCTCCCGATGAACAGCGCGGACCGATCCTGTGCAGAGTTGCTGATCTTGTCGCGGCGGACGGCGCAGTGCCCATAGCGAAAGGAGGCACCCCCATCCAGGCAAGAACCTGTCCCGTGTCCGCAACGACCGCTTCAACCGGCAACAGCAGCCTTCGCCGGACCGTGAGTTCACGCAGGCGGACCCGGGCTCGTCGCAACGCCCGATCACCGGGCCAGCGCGCGAGGAAGGTGACACCCCGACGTCCGCGGACGCCGCGGGATCGCACCGACCAGTGGTGGAAGCCGAGGCAATCGAGCCCTCCCCACCCACGTCTGCCGCATGATCCGGTTCCTTTCGCGGGGCACTCTCACACGACTCGGCGGCATCGCAGCGGCGATCGCCGAAGTCTCCCTCGACGCGAGGTCATGCACTGAAGCCCCCGCCGATGCGAGGCCTTCGGTCACCGTCAAAACGCGGCAGAACCAAGCAACCAACCAACCAAACGCGGCAAAGCCGACCAGCAAAACCAGTGGAGCCAATCAGCGCGGTCACGGACGCCTAAAGGGTTCCGGTGACCGCTTGCAGGCCCAGGCTGGTGGCGGCCACGGCCACCCACAGTATTGCCCCCAATAGCAGGGGTCGAACGCCGGCGCGGCGCATGGTGGAAAATCGCAGGGACAGCCCGATGCCGGCGAGTGCGGTCGTGATCAGGAAGGTGCCCACCACGGAGAGGGTGCCGTGCCAGGAGGTGGGGATCAGCCCGACGCTGTCCAGGGTGGCGGCCACGAGGAAGCCGACCAGGAACAGCGGGACGATCCTGCGCCAGGGCATGGCCGCGAGCCGGAATTCGCCTCCGGCGCGCTTCTTCGCCCGCAGCACGGCCAAAACGATGACGATCGGGATGATCATCAGGGTCCGGGTCAGTTTGACCACGATGGCGTAGCTGCCCGCGTCGCCGCCGTAGGCGAACGATGCCGCGACGACCGAAGAAGTGTCGTTGATGGCCGTACCGCTCCACAGCCCGAAGGCGTGCGAGCCCATCCCCAGCAGGTGGCCGATCGGCGGGAAGAGCAGCACCGCCGCGATGTTGAAGGTGAAGATCGTGCCGACGGAGTAGGCGATGTCGGCCTCGGCGGCGTCGATGACCGCGGTGGTGGCGGCGATCGCGGAGGCACCGCAGATCCCGGTGCCGACCCCGATCAGGGTGCGTGTGTCGCCGTCGAGGCGCAGCAGCCGGCCGATCAGCCAGGCGCCGAGCAGTGCCACGGCGAGTGTGCCCAGCATGACCGGCAGGGAGCCGCCGCCCACGTGAACCACTTCGGTCAGGGACAGGCCGGTGCCGAGCACGACGATCGACAGCTGCAGTACCAGTTTGGACGCCACGGCGAACCCCGGCTGCCACACCTGCCCGCGCAGCCCGGGGATCACGGCGGCGGCGAGCGCGCCGACGAGGATCCCGAAGACCGGTCCGCCGACGATCGGGACCAGCCGGCCCAGCAGCGTCGCGACGACGGCGACCACGAGGGCGACGAGCAGCCCGGGACCGAGTTCGACCAGCTTCTGCCCGCGGGCGGCAAGATCCGCGCGCTCGCCTGCTGCCCGGTGACGTGCCACGGCATCAGCCATGTCGGGGTACCCCGCCTTCCCACCAAATGTCCGTACATTTCATGAGCTGAAATGTACGCCCATTTGCCGGAAGTTACTGTGCGAATGTGACCCAGGAGGCGCCCAATGTCGGTACGTGCACTAGACCGGACAAGTCCGGAGCCACTGTGGCGGCAGCTGCGGCAAGAACTCCGCACCCGGCTGGAGGCCGGTGAGTTCGCCCAGCGCTTCCCCGGCGAGCTGGCGCTGGTCGACGAGTACGGGGTCAGCCGGCACACCGTGCGCCAGGCGCTGCGGCAGCTGCGCGAAGAGGGCGTCATCATGGCGACGCGCGGCCGTCAGCCACGGGTGGCGCCCGCGGCCGAGATCCACCAGCCGCTCGGCGCGCTCTACAGCCTGTTCGCCTCGGTCGAAGCGGCCGGACTGACCCAGCGCAGCATCGTGCGCACCCTCGACACCCGCGGCGATGCCCTGATCGCGGAGCGTTTGTCCCTGGAGGCGTCCACTCCGCTCGTCTACCTCGAACGACTGCGCTTGGCCGGCGAGGAGCCGCTGGCGCTCGACCGGGTGTGGCTGCCCGCCGGGGTCGCGGCTCCGCTGCTCGAAACCGACTTCACCCACACCAGCCTGTACGGCGAACTCGCCGCCCGCACCGGGGTCCGGCTCGACCGCGGCCATGAGGAGATCCACGCGGTCCTGCCCACCGAGGCCGAACGCGCACTGCTGCGCTGTTCACCCGGCACCGCGGCGTTCTCGGTCAACCGGCTGAGCCAGGCCGACGGCAAGCCCGTCGAATGGCGGCACACGCTGGTCCGCGGCGACCGGTTCGCGCTCACCGCCGACTTCTCCGCCGAGACCGGTTACCGGCTGCGCGCATAGCTCTGCAGCAGAAGCACCAGAGTCGGCGTCGCACACGAAATCAAGAATGTCGGACGTTATCGCGCTCACGACGAGTGGAAAGTAGTTCTGCACCAGAAGTACTCTGGGACACATGGCGATGGGGACGGAACGGGCGCGCCCGCGCGGGATCGCCGAACATCGCAACGCCGGCTGGTTCGCGGTGGCCACGGTGTGCTTCGGCGCGTTCATGGGCCAGCTCGACGCGAGCATCGTGACGCTGACCTTTCCCGCTCTCCAGCACGAGTTCACCGCGCCCATGGCCGGTGTGCAGTGGGTGTCGCTGTCCTATCTGCTGGCCTTGGTCGCGTTGCTCGCCGCCGCGGGCCGGGTCGCCGACGCCGCGGGGCGGAAGTTGATGTACGGCTACGGCTTCGGCGTGTTCACCGCCGCGTCGGTGGCCTGCGGTCTGGCGCCAGGACTGGGCTGGCTGATCGGTTTCCGGGTGCTGCAGGCGGTCGGCGCCGCGATGTTGCAGGCCAACAGCGTCGCACTGGTCGTCACCAGCGTGCCGAAGGCCGCGATGCGGCCGGCCCTGGGCGTGCAGGCCGCGGCACAGGCGCTCGGCCTGGCCCTCGGCCCCGCGCTGGGCGGAGTGCTGGTGAGCACGCTGGGCTGGCGCTGGGTGTTCCTGGTGAACGTGCCGGTGGGGATCGCGGGGATGATCGCCGGACGGTACCTGCTGCCGCGGACGCGGGAACGGACACCGCTGGGCCGATTCGACCACCCCGGCCTCGCCCTGCTCGCGATCGCCTCGACGACGCTGCTGCTTGCCGTGTCCGGGGTCTCCGGTCTGCGGATGCCGCACTGGGCCCCGGTGGTGGCAGCGACCGCGGCCGTGCTCGCGCTCGGGGGTTTCCGGTGGCGGGAAGAACACACCGGCAACCCGCTGATCGAACTGAGCGTGCTGCGGCCCGCGGCGGTCCGCCTCGGCCTGCTCGGTGCCCTGTGCGGTTACCTCGTGCTGTTCGGCCCGTTGACGTTGTTCCCCCAGGTCCTGGGGACGCACGGCACGGCCGGGCTGGTGCTGACCGGCCTCCCGGCTGGCTTCGGCGTGGCCGCGGTGGCCGCGGACCGGGTGTTGCCCCGCCGGTTGGCCGCGCGGGGCCGGATGGTCCTCGGCGCCGGGATCGTGGTGCCCGGCTGTGCCGCGCTCGCGCTGGCGCCCGGCTCCGCCGCCCTGGTCGGGCCGGTACTGTTCGGTATCGGGATGGGCCTGGGCTTGTACATCCCCGCGAACAACTCGTCGATCATGAGCGCGATCCCGCGGCGGATGTCGGCGACCGGAGGTGGACTGGTGAACATGGCACGCGGCCTCGGCACCGCGCTGGGGGTGGCGCTGGTGACGCTCTGCCTGCACCTGGCGAGCGACTCGCTCGCTTTGGCCGCTCTCGGCCTGTTCGGAGTCGTCGCCGGCGTCACCGGCTTCGCGGCGAACGGGAGCCGTGCCGCCCGGCCATGAGCGGTCCCGACACCGAACTGGCCGACATCGTCGCACGGCTGCGCCGGGCGATGCGGCGGGCCGCTCGAACCGCCGATCCCGGCAACCCCCTGTCCGTCGCGCAGCTCGAACTCCTGTCCTGCCTCGCCGAAAACCCCGGCGCGGGGCCGAGCCGGCTCGCCCGTC